>JAQGMT010000034.1 GCA_028292185.1 Ramlibacter sp.
GCGAGACCGGCGGCACCGGCCTGGGCCTGGCCATCGTCAAGCACGTGGTGCAGCGGCACGGTGGCGAGTTGAAGATCGACAGCAGCCCGGGCGAGGGCTCGACGTTTTCAATGGTGCTGCCGGCCAACCGGGTGCGGCAGCAGGCTCTGCCAACGCCGGAGCGGCTGTCTTGACCACCTTCGGATAAACCGCTTACGCGAGTTCGCCGCGGGCCTCGTCGCTGCGCACAGGAGCCGTCGTGGATGCGCGCGTCATGATCCGCTCGAGGATCGCCGGTACTTCGAACACCGCCCGATTCGGCGGCATCCGCGCAACATTGGCGCTGAATTCCGGCAGACGCGCGAGCAGCTCGCGGACGGGCTCGTTGATCCGTCGCATCGACCGGCCGACGATGCCGAGCCCGTTCTCGCGCACCCACTCGGTGTTGTAGCGCTCTTGCGGCATGGTCCATGCATTGCGCACCGTCACCACCGGCAAGCCGACATGCACGGCCTCGCTCAAGCTGCCCGGGCCGGGCTTGCCGATAAAAAAATCGCCGAGCTGCATGTAGCGGCGCACGTCGCGCGTGAATTCCACGACGGCGCGCGGTGCCGACGCCTTCTGCGCGCGAAGCCTGCGCGCGAGCTGCACGTTGTGCCCGCACAGCAGGATCAGCTGCACGCCGTCCAGCTCCTCGGCGATAGATGCCATCACGCGTGAACCATGGCCGCCGAACAGGACGACGCCCGTGGGCCGGTCCGGATCCAGGCCGAGCGCGCGCCGCTCCTCGGCTCGATCGACCCGCAGCGGCTCGTGGAAATCCGGTCGCAGGATCATCCCCGACATGCGGTGCAGGTGCGACTCGCGGCAGCCCAGCTCGCGCGCCTGCTGCAAGGCGTGCTCGCTGCCGCAGACAAGGTGTTGATCCTGGTCCGGTGTGATCCAGAAGTCCGGTGGAAAGTCCGCGATGTCGGTCATCACCGTCACATAGGGCACGCCCGGCAGCGTCGTCGCGAGCGCTTCGCACATCGGCCGATTCAGGTTGGGAATCACCGAGACCACCAGGTCCGGCTCGGTGCGCAGGTAGTGTTGCTCCACGATGTGCACGATCGCCGGGTGGAGGGCCCTGACCATCGCCTGGAACACCTTGAGCTCCTGCGCCAGTCCCAGCGTGAAACCGGTCTTGAGGCGCACGTTGTAGTAGTCCTCCGGCTGCATACCCGTCACGCGTTTGCACCAGCCGTTCGGGTCCAGCACCTCCATGATGTTGAAGGCCCGCACCTGCCAGTGCGGCTGCTGCGTTCGGATCACCTGCTCCAGTGCCGCCGCCGCCGCGCGGTGGCCCCCACCGGCGTTGAAATACCAGATGTTGATCGTTTTGGCCGTGGACATATTGCAGACATTGTGCTGGCGGCTCAGCGCGACGGCAGTCACCGACTGTTCGACTGCTCATCAATCGAGCGCCGCAGATGTCGAGCGCGCTCTACCGCGCGCACCCGGCGCAGAACCAGCCGCGCGACCCGCCGTTCGTCACGCGTTCGACGGCATCCCCTGCAGCAGCTTGTCCAAGGTGACCGGGTAATCGCGCACGCGCACACCCGTCGCGTTGTAGATGGCGTTGGCGACGGCCGCGCCGACGCCGCAGATGCCGAGCTCGCCGACGCCCTTGGCCTTCATCGGCGACGACATGGGATCGACCTCGTCGAGAAAGATTACGTCCTGGTGCGGAATGTCGGCGTGCACGGGCACCTCATAGGTGGCCATGTCATGGTTCACGAAGAAGCCCAGGCGTTTGTCCACCGCGAGTTCCTCCATCAAGGCGCCGCCGACGCCCATCGTCATCGCGCCGATCACCTGGCTGCGCGCCGACTTCGGGTTCAGGATGCGGCCCGCCGCGCACACGGCCAGCATGCGGCGCACGCGGATCTCCGCCGTGAACGCATCGACACCGACTTCAACGAAATGCGCGCCGAAGGTGGATTGCTGCGTCTTCTTGGCCAGGTCGCCGTATTCCATGAAGTCCTCGCCGACCAGCTCGCCTTGGCGCGCGAGTTCAGCCAGCGACATCGTGCGGCCACGCGCGCGCACCAAGCCGTCAGCGAAGCTGGCGTCGCCCGGATCGAAACCGGCCTTGCGCGCGATCGCTTCGCGCAGCTTCACGCAGGCGGCGTAGACGCCCGCGGTCGAACTCGCCGCGCCGAACTGGCCGCCCGAGCCGGACGACACCGGGAAGTTGGAATCCCCCAGGCGCACGTCAACGCTGCGCAGCGGGACGCCCAACATTTCCGCGGCCGTCTGCCCGATGATGGTGTAGCTGCCGGTGCCGATGTCGGTCATGTCGGTCTCGACGATGACGATGCCGCGAGGATCGAGGCGCACCCGCGCCGCCGATTTCGTGACGGGCGCCCCCCGGTAAGCGCCCGCGACGCCCATGCCCACCAGCCAGCGCCCGTCGCGCACCTGGGCCGGACGCGGGTTGCGCTGGCTCCAGCCGAAGCGCTCGGCGCCCAGGCGCAAGCACTGCACGAACTGCCGCTTCGAAAACGGCTGGCCCGCGGCCTTCGAATCGTTGCGCGCTCCCTCGGACTTTTGTCCCTGCGGGTCGTCCTTGGATTTTTCGCCACTGTTGTCGGGGACCACCTGGGTGTCGTTCCGCACGCGCAACTCGACCGGGTCCAATGCGAGCTTCTCGGCAAGCTCGTCCATCGCGACTTCCAGCGCCATGTGCCCGGTCGCTTCGCCGGGCGCGCGCATCGCGTTCGCTTCCGGCAGATCCAGCACCGCCAGCCGCGTCGCCGTCATCCGGTTCGGCCCGGCATACAACATGCGGGTTTGGTGGACCGTGCCGTCCGGCTTGCCTTCCGGAAGATCGCCGGACCATGCCTCGTGCGCGATGGCGGTGATCTTGCCGTCGCGCGTGGCGGCGATCCGCACGCGCTGGATGGTGGCCGGGCGATGCGTGGTGTTGTTGGGGATGAGCGCCCGCTGCAACGCGACCTTCACCGGGCGGCGCGCGGCGCGGGCGCCCAAGGCGGCCAGCAGCGCGTCGGCGCGCAGGAACAGTTTGCCGCCGAAGCCGCCGCCCACATAGGGCGACACCAGCCTGACCTTCGCTCTCGGGATGCCGAGCGTCCTCGCCAGGTCTTCCCGGCCCCAGTTGATCATCTGGTTCGAGGTCCAGACCGTGAGCTCGTCGCCTTTCCACATGGCCACGGTCGCGTGCGGCTCCATCATCGCGTGGCTTTGGTCCGGCGTCGTGTACGTCGAGTCCACCTGCACCGGGGCTGCGGCGAACGCACCGGCGAAATCGCCGACGGCCGTATCGGGGGCGCCCGAGGTGATGCCCTCGGGCTTGCGCGCGCCGTCCTTGGACTTCGCCAGGTCGAAGTTGCCCGGTGTGCGATCGTAATCGACGCGCACCAGTTGCGCCGCGGCACGCGCTTGTTCGAAGCTGTTCGCCACCACCAGCGCGATCGCCTGGTGATAGTGGTCGATCTGCGGGCCGCCCAGCAAGCGGGCCGTGTTGAATTTCCCTTTGCCCAGCCTGCCGGCGGACTGCGCGGTGACGATGGTGATCACGCCGGGCGAGCGCCGGGCCCGCTCGAGCTCCATCGAACGGATCCTGCCTTTGGCGATGGGCGCGCCGACGATGTAGCCGTACGCCGCGTTGGGCGCGACATCGTGGCGCTCGTAGGCATACGGCGCGGTGCCGGTGGTCTTGAAGGCACCCTCGATGCGGTCGGTCGGCTTGCCGACGACCTTCAGCTGGTCGATGGGATTGGTGGTGGCCGGGGTATCGAATTTCATGGTTTAGCTCCGGGCCTGGTTCATCACGGAGGCCAGCGTGCGTTCCGCCAGCGGCAGCTTGAATGCGTTCTCGCGCGTGGGTTGCGCGCCGGCGAAGAGCCGTTCAGCGACGGCCTTCGCGCCGCGCGGCATTTCCGATTCGGCCGCCTCGACCCGCCAGGGCTTGTGCGCGACCCCGCCCAAGGCCACGCGACCTGTGCCATCGCGCTGCACGACCGCGGCGACCGAGACCAGCGCGAACGCGAACGACGCGCGGTCGCGCACCTTGTGATACAGCTGCGTGCCGCCCACGGGCGCGGGCAGCGTCACCGAGGTGATCAGCTCGCCGGCCTGCAGGTTGGTGTCGATGTGCGGGGTGTTGCCGGGCAGCCGATGGAAGTCGGCGATCGGAATGACGCGCCGCGCGCCGTCTCCGCGCACCGTTTCCACGGTCGCATCCAGCGCCCGCAAGGCGACCGCCATGTCGCTTGGGTGGACAGCGATGCACGCGTCGCTGCCGCCAACGACGGCATGCTGGCGGTTGTAGCCACCGATGGCCGAACAGCCGCTGCCCGGCACGCGCTTGTTGCAAGGCAGGTTGGTGTCGTAGAAGTAAGGGCAGCGGGTGCGCTGCAGGAGGTTGCCGGCCGTCGTGGCCATGTTGCGCAACTGGCCGGAAGCACCGGCGACGAGCGCGCGCGAGAGCACGCCATAGTCGCGGCGCACCCTGGTGTCCGTGGCAAGGTCGCCGTTGCGCACCAGCGCTCCGATGCGCAGGCCACCTTCCGGTGTCGGTTCGATCCGGTCCAGCCCCAGCCCGTTCACGTCCACCAGGTGCGACGGCGTCTCGATCTGCAGCTTCATCAGGTCCAGCAGGTTGGTGCCGCCGGCGACGAACTTCGCCCCGGGCTTGCCGGCCACGGCTGCCGCCGCCTGCGCCGGGGTCTGTGGCCGTTCGTAACTGAAGGGCTTCATGCTTTTCCTCCCGCGACCTCGACGATCGCCTCGGCGATGTTGGAGTACGCGCCGCAGCGGCAGATGTTGCCGCTCATGCGTTCGCGCAGTTCGGCCCCGGTCAGCTGTGGCTGCGCGGTGATGTCGGCGGCCGCGTGACTGGGAACGCCGCGCTTGATTTCGTCGAGCACGCCGATGGCGGAGCAGATTTGCCCCGGGGTGCAGTAGCCGCACTGGTAGCCGTCGTGCTTGATGAAGGCCGCTTGCATGGGGTGCAGCGCCTTCGGCGTGCCCAGGCCTTCGATGGTGGTGACCTGGGCGCCTTGGTTCATCACCGCCAGGCTCAGGCACGACACGATGCGCCGTCCGTTGACCAGCACCGTGCAAGCGCCGCACTGGCCTTGGTCGCAGCCTTTCTTGGTGCCGGTCAGGTGCATGTGCTCGCGCAGCGCATCCAGCAGCGTGGTGCGGGTGTCGACCTCGACGGTGCGCGGCGTGCCGTTCACTTGCAGCGTCACGCGTGCGAGCACCGGGGCTTCGCCGGCGGAGGCCTGCGCCGCGGCGGGCGGCACGGCCGTGCTTGCAATCGATGAGGCGCCTGCGACCAGCAGGTCGCGGCGGGAGATGGGAAATGAATTGCTGTCGTCCATGGAGATTGTCCGGTTGGCGTGTGTGGAGCGTCGCACGCGAGGTGCTTGTTTGCCGGTGCTTGTTTGCCGAACGGGGCAGCATCCGACAGCGGGCGTCAGTGCGCTGTAGGCCGCCTTGAGCGCTTGGCGTCGGCCATCGCCTTGCTCGCGCGATGCGAAGCCGAGCCTTTCCTGGCTCAGCCTGAGTCATTTTCTGCGGATTCCTGTTGGGGCTGGTGCGGTCCAGCGAGGGCGCCGGACCGCACCCGCTTCAGCCCAGGCCGAGTTCGGCGCGCTGGGCCGCGTTGCGCGCCTCAGCCTTTTGCAAGGCGGGTCGTTGCGCCAGGCGTTCGGCATACGCGGTGAACGAGGGGCGCGCTTCGATCATCTTGAAGCTCAGCATGAAGCGCAGGGTGCCGCCGAAGACGACGTCGGCCATCGAGAAGTTATCGCCCAGCAAGTAGGGACGATTGGCGATCGCGGACTCCATGGCAGTTAGCATCGTTTCGTACGAGCCCCATCCAGCCTGCACTTCCTTGTAGGCCCAGCCCGCCTGTTTGGCCATAGCCCCTGGTTCGATCACCGACGGCGCGAACAAGGACCAGCGCAGATAGGTGGCCCGCGCCTTGTCATCGACCCGTGGCGCCAGGCGACCGTAGGCGTACCGATCGGCCAGATAGAGGGCGATGGCCGCGGACTCGGTCACCACGGCCTCGTCGTCGGTCAGGATGGGCAGCTTGCCCATGGGATTGAGCGCGACCAGATCGGGCGCCTTTTGGG
>JAQGMT010000036.1 GCA_028292185.1 Ramlibacter sp.
CCGCGCTTCAAACCACGATGTCTCCCCGATTGCAGCGCGCCGTGCGCCTGCTGCAGATGTCATCGCAGGATTTCGCGCAAGTGGTGCGCGATGCAGTGGACACCAATCCATTTCTCGAACAGGAAGACGCCGGCCCCGCGGCGGCGGAGCCCGCAGCGCCGCAACCCGTTGACTCCAGTGACGCCAACTACGAAGGCTGGGGGGTGGACGGCAGCAGCCGCCTGCGTTACAGCGAGGGCGATGGCAGCGTCTTCGACACGCTGGCCGAGGGAACGTCGCTGGCCACACACCTGCTCGGACAATTGAACGTGATGCCGCTGTCCGAGCGCGACTTGACGCTGGCTTGCGCCGTCGCGCTCTCGTTGGACGATGACGGCTATTTGCGCACGCCGCTAGACGACGTGGCGCAGGGGCTGGAGTTGTCGCCCGAGCCCGATCGGGACGATTTGCTGATTGCCTTGCGGCAGGTGCAGGCCCTGGAACCCGCGGGTGTGGCCGCGCGCAACGTCGCCGAATGCCTGGCGCTGCAGTTGCCGGCCATCCCGGACGCGAAGGCGAGGGCGCTCGCGGCGATCATCCTGCGCGATCACCTCGACGCACTCGCCACGCGCGACTTGCGTGCGCTGGCACGGCGCCTCGGTTGCGACCAGCCCGCGGTGGAAGCCGCGTGCGCCGCGATCCGCCGGCTCAACCCGCACCCGGGCTGGCGCTATTCGCAGCCCTCGGTGCAGTACGTGACGCCCGACATCATCGTCAAGAAAATCCGCGGCCGCTGGAAAGCGGTGCTCAATGATGCGGTGGTGCCGCGCGTGCGGCTGAACCGCAGCTACGTGGACCTGTTCCAGCAATACCGCAACGCCGAACACGGGGAACTGGGGGCGCATTTGCAGGAGGCGCGCTGGACGGTGCGCAACGTGGAACAGCGTTTTTCCACCATTCTTTCCGTGGCGCAGGCCATCCTGAACCGGCAGCAGCACTTCCTGGCTTATGGTTCGATGGCGATGAAGCCGCTGGCCCTGCGCGAAATCGCGCAGGAGGTGGGCGTGCATGAATCGACGGTCTCGCGCGTGACCAACAACAAGTTCATGGCGACCCCCTGCGGCGTCTTCGAGCTGAAATATTTTTTCTCGCGCGGGCTGGCGACCGCCAGCGGCGGCGAGTGCTCGCCCACGGCGATCCGCGGCCTGATCCAGGAGATGGTCGCGGCCGAGCCCGCGGGCCAGCCGCTGTCGGACGTGGACATCGCGCGCCAGCTCGACGGGCAGGGCCTGCGGGTGGCGCGCCGCACCGTCACCAAGTACCGGCAGCTGCTGCGCATCGAGCCCGCCGAGCGGCGCCGTGCCGCCGCCAACGACGCTTCGATGGCGCCGCAACAGGGGCCGCACGCGGCCGCCGCCTGAACGCGCGCAACTCGCGCGGCCGTCGCTGTTCTAGACTCGGGCCATGAAGCCCGAGATTCCGCTCGCGATCGCGACGCCCGCCGAAGCGCAGTGGGTCGAGGCCGAGCTGATCAGGAGCCTGCTGCGCACCGCGCGCAATACGCAGTGGGCGGGGCTGCTGCTGATTCCGGTGTTCGTCGGCGTGCTGTGGGACGACGCGGTGATCCCCATCCTGCTGGTGTGGGCCGCCTGCGCGCTCGCGCTGGCCTCGGCCCGCTTCCACATCATCGCCACCTACGTGCGCGAAGTCATGGCCGGCGACGCCAGCGAACACCTGGCGTTCTTCGCCCGCTACCGCAGCATGTGGCCGGTGAGCGCGCTGGTGTGGGGTTTGTCCAGCCTGCTGTATTTCGATCACGCTCCGCTCGCCGATCAATTCATCTGCTGGCTGATGATGGCCGGGCTGGCGATGTTTTCGATCAACAGCTTGTCCAGTCACCTGCAGACGCTGCGCGCGTTCCTCGACACGCTGGCGCTCACCATGCTGGCGGTGATGCTGTGGCGCATCGGCGTGCAGCTGAAGTTCCAGGGCCCGTTCTATCACTACTGGATCGTGACGCTGCTGGTGATGTTCTGGATGGTGCTGCGCCAGGCAGGACTGCGCCTGCACCTGACGCACCGCAGAAACTTCGAGCTGCAATACCGCAACAACCAGCTGATCGAATCGCTGACGCGGCAGACCCAGGCCGCGCTCGATGCCGTGGAAATCAAGAACCGCTTTCTGGCGAGCGCCGCGCACGACATTCGCCAGCCGGTGCATGCACTGGGCCTGTACGCCGGCTGGCTGGGTAGCGAGCCCGACCTGGTGCATGAACTCGCGCCGAAGATCGTCGAGTCGACCAAGGCGGTGAATGCGCTGTTCGATTCACTGTTCGACCTGGTGCGCCTGGACTCGGGAAAAGTGAGGTTGAACATCGAGCCGGTCGATCTTCCCAAGCTGCTGTACGACCTGGAGCTGCAATACCGCCCCGTGGCCGAGGCCAAGGGACTGCAGCTGCGCGTGCATGCCACCGCGGGCAGCGTGGTGTCCGATCCGATCCTGCTGCGCCGCATCGTCGGCAACCTGATGTCCAACGCGGTGAAGTACACGCATCGCGGCGGCGTGCTGCTGGCGGCGCGCGGCAGGGGCCCGGCCCGGCGCATCGAAGTGTGGGACACGGGCCTGGGCATCGCGCCGGTGTACCAGCGCGAGATCTTCCGCGAGTTCTACAAGGTGCCCAGCCACGGCGGCACCGAAGATGGATTCGGGCTGGGGCTGTACATCGTCGCGCGCCTGGCGGGCATCTTGGGGCACCCCTTGAGCCTGTCTTCACGGCTTGGCCGCGGCACCGTGTTTCGCGTGATGCTGCGGCCGACCGACGCGCAGGAAGCGGCGGACCGCGCCGCCGCGTCAGTGGCTCAGCTCGCCAGCATCCCGTGAGTGCGAGCGTAGTGGATGGTCTGCGTGCGGCTCTTCACGCCCAGGCGGCGGAACAGCCGCCACAGGTGCACTTTCACCGTGTGTTCGCTGATTCCGAGTTCGTCGGCGATCTCGCGATTGGACAGGCCGCGATCGAGCATCACGATCAACTGCTTCTGGCGCTTGGACAGCTTGTTGTCGGTGGGCGATAGCTCCTCGAAGCCGCCGTCGGCATTGAGCAGGGCGCGCAGCGCGTTGCCGATCTCCTGGGCGCCGGCCGATTTCTCGATGTAGATGTCGGCGCCCGCATCGATGCAGGCTTCTTCGGCATCGGCGGCGGGCGAGGCCGACAACACGGCGACCGGCGACTCGGGAAAGCGATTCTTCAGCTCGTGGATGCCCGAGGTGCCGGTGGTGTCCGGCAGCTTCAGGTCCAGGCAGATCAGGTCGGGCAGGCCTTGCAGCTTGACAGCCGACTCGATGCCGCCAATGCGGTCGAGCTCGACCACGGTGGAGCCGGGACGCAGGCGCCGCAGCAGCATCACGACGGCCTCGCGCATCAGCGGATGGTCGTCGATCACGTACAGCGTCAAGGGCTTCGCCGTCTTGGTTTCCGGTTTCGCTTCCGGCTTGGTTTCTGGCTTGGTTTCAGGTGGCATAAGAAGTAAGGATAACTCCGATTGGGAGCGCGCCCAAACAGGCATGCGCTTCAGTTGCGCGGATCAGGTCGCAGCGAGCGCCGTCAGCGCCGCAGCGAGCTCATCTTGCGTGACCCCGGCGCCGAGTTGCAGCGATGCCTCAACAGCGGCGAGATTGGCCTCCTTGAGCTGGGCCACGGCCCGGCCCGCGTCCTGCGGTGACGGGAAGCCGGTGCTCTGCGCCAGCAATCGCCCGCCAGCGTCCAGCAGCTTGAAGTAGTGGCGGCCGTCCGTCTCACGGTACTGCTTGAACGACGGCAGCGCCGTCTTTTGAACTTTTTGCTTCGCCGTGGGGCCGGCCTGCGCCGCCAGGTTGCGCAGCCCGACGGCATGGCGCAGCTCGGCGATGAAAGGTGTGGCGATGGCGCGCGCCTTCTCGGCGCCGGCACGCAGGATCTGCTCGAGCTTCGCGGGATCGCTGATCAGCGCATCGTGGCGCTCACGCATCGGGGCGATCTCGCGGTCGATGCGCTCGAACAGCAGCTGCTTGGCGTCGCCCCAGGCGATCCCGTCGGCGTAGGCTTGGCGCAATTGCTGCGTTTCTTCTTCGCTGGCGAAAGCCTGGAAGATCTGGAACAAGGCCGAGCCTTCGACGGCCTTGGGCTCACCGGGCGCGCGTGAGTCGGTCACGATGCCGGCGATCTGCCGGCGGATCTGCGCCGGCGGCGCGAACAACGGGATGATGTTGTCGTAGCTCTTGCTCATCTTGCGGCCGTCGAGGCCGGGCAGCATCGCCACCGACTCGTCGACCGCCGCCTCGGGCAGCACGAAATGCTGGCCATACAGATGATTGAAGCTTTGCGCGATGTCGCGGGCCATCTCGATGTGTTGCACCTGGTCGCGCCCCACCGGGATCTGGTGCGCCTTGAACATAAGGATGTCGGCCGCCATGAGCACCGGGTACATGAACAGGCCCGCGGTCACGTCGGCGTCCGGATCGCTGCCGGCGGCGAGGTTCTTGTCGACCGAAGCCTTGTACGCATGGGCGCGATTGAGCAGGCCCTTGCCGGTGACGCAGGTCAGAAGCCAGGTCAGCTCGGGGATCTCGGCGATGTCGGACTGGCGATAGAAGAACACCTTGTCCGGGTCCAGGCCCGCCGCCAGCCAGCAGGCCGCGATCTCGCGCGTGGACTGCTGGATGCGCGCCGGCTCGTCGCACTTGATCAGCGCGTGGTAGTCGGCCAGGAAATAGAAGTTCTCGGTGCCGGGACGGCGGCTGGCTTGCACCGCGGGGCGGATCGCGCCGACGTAGTTGCCCAGGTGCGGCGTGCCGGTGGTGGTGATGCCGGTGAGATAGCGGGTAACCGGAGTGCGGGTCATGACTGGAGCCTAGCCCAGCAGCGCCGTGAGCGGCGTGAGCAGGAAATCGAGCGACAGGTAACCCAGGCTGATCAGCGGGCGCAACCAATAGGTGCCGACGATGCCCACCAGCACCAGCGCCATCACGATGAAGAAGCCCCAGGGCTCCACGCGGCTCACGGCGTAGGCGAGGCGGCGCGGCAGGAGTCCCACCAGCACGCGGCCGCCATCCAGCGGCGGCAGCGGGAAAAGATTGAACGCCCACATCACCAGGTTCACCAGCACGCCGGCCTTGCACATCTCCAGGAAGAAACGCTCGTTGACGTCGGAAGCCGTGAGCACCGTGTAGCCGATGGCCCAGAGGATTGCCTGGATGAAGTTCGAGGCCGGGCCGGCCAGGGCCACCCACACCATGTCGCGCTTGGGGCGGCGCAGCGCGCCGAAGTTCACCGGCACCGGCTTGGCGTAGCCGAACAGGAATGCGCCCGACGTGGCGAAGTACAGCAACAGCGGCATCAGGATCGTGCCCATGGGGTCGATGTGCTTGAACGGATTGAGCGTCACGCGGCCCATCGAGTAAGCGGTGTTGTCCCCGAAGTACCGAGCCACATAACCGTGCGCCGCCTCGTGGATGGTGATGGCAAAGAGCACCGGCAGCGCGTAAATGAGGACGGTTTGAACGAGGTTGGCGATATTCACGAGGTCGATTGTCTCAGACGCGCCCGGCGGCCGGCGCTAGAGCCCCAGGGCGGCGACGCTGCCCCGTCCCTGGCGCACCACGATGGCCTCGCCGCCGGTGCCCATGGGCGTGAGGTCGATCACCGTGGTGGGCTGGGACGGGCAGGCGCCCGCATCGACGACACCGGCGATCTGGTGCTCGAAACGCTCACGGATCTCGTGTGCGTCGTTGATCGATTCGGTTTCGCGCGGCGCCATCAGCGTGGTGGCCAGCAGCGGTGCGCCGTGCAAGGCCAGCAAGGCTTGCAGCGCCGGGTGATCGGGCACCCGCAGCCCGATGGTCTTGCGCTGCGGATGGCTGACGCGCCGCGGCACTTCGCGCGTGGCTTCCAGGATGAAGGTGTACGGACCCGGTGTCGCCGACTTGAGCAGGCGGTACTGCTTGTTGTCCACGCGGGCGTAGTTCGCCAGCTCGCTCAAGTCGCGGCACAGCAAGGTGAGGTGGTGTTTTTCATCCACGCCGCGGATTTGCCGCAGCCGGTCGGCCGCGGTTTTGTCGTCCAGGTGGCAGGCCAGCGCGTAACTGGAATCAGTCGGCACGGCGAGCACGCCGCCGCGTTCCAGCAGCGCCACGGCTTGCTTGAGCAGGCGCGATTGCGGATTTTCGGGATGGACTTCGAAGTATTGGGCCATGGCAAGCTGCGATCAGACTTCAATCGGCTCGGGGACGATGCGGCTTTCGCGCACGGTGAGCCAGGCGCCGGCCGCGCCGCAGAACGCGATCATCGAAATGCCGCTGACCGACCAGCCATCCGGCACGTGCGAGAACACCAGCCAGCCGCCCAGCATCGCGAACGCGATCTGCGCGTAGAGATAAGGCGTGAGCGTCGAGGCCGGCGCGCGCTGGTAGGCGAGGATCAGCAGGAAGTGGCCGACGGTGGCCGCGAAGCCCATGAACAACAAGGCGGCCCAGAGCCACGCGTTGGGCAACCAGGCCCACACGAACGGCAGGGGAAGCGATGCGATCAGCGTGCCGACCCAGCCGGTGTAGAAGTGCATCGTCAGCGGATCTTCGGTGCGGGCCAGCTTGCTGGTGAGCACCTGGAACCAGGCGTTGGTGCCCACCAGCGCAAGCGGCAGCAGGCTGGTCCAGCCGAAGGCCTCGCCGCCGGGCCG
>JAQGMT010000086.1 GCA_028292185.1 Ramlibacter sp.
GCCACCATCGACGAAATGAAAAAGCAGACCGCGGCCATGGCCAAGGCGCTGAACGTGGTTGGCCTGATGAACGTGCAATTCGCGATCCAGCAAGTGAACGGCAAGGACGTGATCTACGTGTTGGAGGTGAATCCGCGCGCCTCGCGCACTGTCCCCTTCGTGAGCAAGGCCACCGGCATCCAGCTGGCCAAGGTGGCGGCGCGCTGCATGGTCGGCCAGACGCTGGCGGCGCAAGGCATCGGCAAGGAAGTGACGCCGCCGTACTTCAGCGTCAAGGAAGCGGTGTTCCCCTTCGTCAAGTTCCCTGGCGTGGACACCATCCTGGGTCCCGAGATGAAGTCCACCGGTGAAGTGATGGGGGTGGGCAAGACCTTCGGCGAAGCGTTCATCAAGAGCCAGCTCGGCGCCGGCACCAAACTGCCGCGCGCGAGCGACCCTGTGCGCAAGGTGTTCCTCACCGTGAAGAACAGCGACAAGCCGCGCGGCGTCGAGGTGGCGCGGCATCTGGCGGCGCAAGGCTTCGTGATCGCGGGCACAAAGGGCACGGCGGCGGCGATCAACGCGGCGGGCATTGCCTGCGAGTCGGTGAACAAGGTCACCGAAGGCCGGCCGCACGTGGTCGACATGATCAAGAACAACGAGATCGTGATGGTGATCAACACCGTGGAAGAGCGGCGCAACGCCATCGCCGACTCGCGCGCGATTCGCACCTCGTCGCTGCTGGCGCGCGTGACCACGTTCACCACCATCGCCGGCGCCGAAGCGGCGGTGGAAGGCATGAAGTACATCGACCAGCTCGACGTCTGTTCCCTCCAGGAACTGCACAGCCAGCTGGCGCCGCACTGACGGGTGCGCCAGCGATGGATAGCCAGATCCTGACGCTGGACAGTGCCGACTGGTTCTCGCCAGGGTTCGACCGGCGCTGGATCGACGCTGTGGAGGACGGCAAGGTGCTGCATTTCCCGCGGCTGGCTTTTTCCTTGTCGGCGCAGGAGCAGGCGCTGCTGCGTCCGGAGTTGTTGCGCCCGGGCGTGCGCAACATCAGTCTGGACTCCACCGGGGACCTCAAGGGCGTCGCCGGCGAGCCAGCGGTGCAAGCGGCGGCCAAAACACTGATCGCTCGCTTTTCCGCCGGCGCGAAGGGCCTGGTCGATTCGCTGTTCCCGGCTTACGCGGCCCACCTGCGCGCGGCGCCCACCAGCCTTCGGCCGATGCAGGTGGCAAGCCGCCGGCAGTCGTGGCGGGCCGATGACCGCAGGCTGCACGTCGATGCGTTTCCCTCCCGGCCCAACCGCGGCGAGCGCATCCTGCGCGTCTTCACCAATGTGAATCCGCACGGCGAGCCGCGCGTCTGGCGCGTCGGCGAGCCCTTTGGCTCAGCCGCCGCCCGGTTCCTGCCCATGGCACGCCGGTACTCTCCCGCCGAGGCGCGGCTGCTGCGTGCATTGCGCGTTACCAAATCCTTGCGCACCGAATACGATCACCTGATGCTTCAGCTGCACGACCGGATGAAGGCCGACGTGCGCTATCAGCGCGAGGCCCCGCAGGAGACGTTCACCTTTGCGCCGGGCGCCAGCTGGGTCTGCTTTTCCGACCAGACCCTGCACGCGGTCATGTCGGGCCAGCACATGCTCGAGCAGACTTTCCATCTCCCCGTGGACAGGCAATACAATCAACAGGCGAGCCCGCTCGCGATCCTGACCCGGCTTCGAGGCCATGCCTTGATCTAGCGCAGGGGCAAGCAAATTCACCTGCCGGACGCCGAGTCCGGCTTTTTCTTTTTTGAAGCTAGCAGACCCATGGCCACCATTCCCATCACCACGCGCGGCGCCGAGAAGCTCAAGGCCGAATTGCACAAGTTGAAGACCGTGGAGCGCCACTCGGTGATCAACGCGATTTCGGAAGCGCGGGCCCAGGGCGATCTGTCGGAGAACGCCGAATACGAGGCAGCCAAGGACCGGCAGGGCTTCATCGAGGGGCGCATCCAGGAGATCGAGGGCAAGCTGGCGGCTGCGCAGATCATCGACCCGGCGAACGTGGATGCCGACGGCAAGATCGTGTTCGGCGCGACGGTGGACCTCGAGGAAGAGAAGTCCGGCGAAAAGGTCACGTACCAGATCGTGGGCGAGGACGAGGCCGACCTGAAGCAGGGGCTGATCAACATTTCCAGTCCCATTGCGCGGGCCCTGATCGGCAAGGAAGAAGGCGACACCGCCGAGGTGCAAGCGCCCGGCGGCATCAAGCACTACGAAATCGTCGGGGTCCGCTACGCCTGAGACGGCTTACGGCTGGCGGGATCGCGCGGCCATGCTGGCCGCCGCCTTGTGGTGGGGCAGCCTGACCACCACCGGTTTCATCGTTGTCCCTTTGCTGTTCGCGAACCTGCCGAGTCCCGCGTTGGCGGGCCAGACCGCCGCCAAACTGTTCACCGCCCAGACCTGGGTCGCCCTGGCCTGCGGCATGCTGCTGATGATGAGTTCGCGAACGCGGTCCACCGCCCGCATGGATTGGGCCGCCGGCGCCTTGCTGTTCGTCTTCGCGGGCGTGTTGTTGGCGCTGCTCGCCGAGTTCGCCGTGGCCCCTCGCATCATGGCCCGTGAGAACCTGAAGCTCTGGCACAGCCTGGGCAGCGGGATGTACCTGCTGCAGTGGCTCTGTGCCGGCGTCGTGCTGTGGAAGCTGACGGATAGGAGCCTGCGCGGCAGAGAAACGGGCCCGCGCCGCGACTAGAAACGCGCCAAGCTAGGCGCGGGCGAGGCCGTGTGGTCGATCACACAACGAGCCCGCAACAACGCATGGCGCGTTTCTAGTCACGGCCCGAAGGGTTGGGCCGATAAGGGGCCGTATGCGTCGTTACGGCTGCGGGTCAAGCCGTCCAGGCTTGACCCGCAGCCGCGCCTAGCCTCCAGCCCCTTCTCGGCCCAACGCGGGCCCGTTTCTCTGCCGCGCAGGCTCCTAAGTCTGCCGCCCCTTCTTGATCGACTTCTGCTTGGGCTTCTTCGCCCGCCGGACCTGTCCGCCGGGCGTCAGCCGCTGGTTGCCCAGCACCCGCAGGGTCTTCACTTCCGGCCGCTGCCCGCCGCGCGTGCTGTATTTCAACACCTTGAAATCGCGCGGACCGGGCATGCGGTCTTCGTCCTGCGCTTTGGGCTTCACCACCTTCGGCCGCCACAGCACCAGCAGCTTGCCGATGTGCTGGATCGGGGCGGCGCCCAATTCGTCGGCCAGGGACTGGTACATCGCTTCGCGCTGAGCCCGGTCGTCGCCCAGCACGCGGATTTTGATGAGTCCATGCGCGTTGAGCGCGGCGTCCACTTCTTTCTTCACACCGGGGGTGAGGCCGTCATTGCCGATCATGACGACGGGAGACAAGTGGTGCGCTTCGGCGCGGTGGTTCTTGCGCTCGGCAATGGTCAGCTGGATTTGGGGCATGTCCCGATTATCTCGCGCAGCGCCCGGGGCCGCTTCGCACGAGTGCCTGTCAAAATCGGGACGACATGAAGATCCAGACGAAAAGCAAGAAGGTCAATCGGGCGTGGCTGAACGACCACGTCAACGATCCGTATGTGAAGCTTGCGCAGAAGGAGAACTATCGCGCCCGGGCCGCGTACAAGTTGAAGGAGATCGACGAAACGCTGGGCCTGATCAAGCCGGGCCACCTGGTGGTGGACCTGGGCTCGGCGCCCGGCGCATGGAGCCAGTACGTGCGGCGCAGGCTCTCGCCCGGCGGGGCGGCCGCTGGCACGCTGAACGGGACCATCCTGGCGTTGGACCTGCTGCCGATGGAACCGGTCGAAGGCGTGGCCTTCATCCAGGGCGACTTTCGCGAGCCTGAAGTGCTGGCCAAGCTCGAGCACGCGATGGCGGGCCGCAAGGCCGACGTGGTCGTCTCCGACATGGCGCCGAACTTGTCCGGCATCGATTCGGCCGACACCGCGCGGATTGCGCACCTGGTCGAACTCGCCATCGAATTCGCCCAGCACCACCTGAAGCCCGAAGGCGCATTGGTGGCCAAGGTGTTTCATGGCGGCGCCTACAGCCCGCTGGTCAAGGCCTTCAAGGAAACTTTCCGGACAGTGAAGCCTCTGAAGCCCAAGGCCTCGCGGGACAAATCCTCCGAAACCTTCCTGATCGGCGTGGGTTTGAAGACCCCCCGGTGATACGCCCCGTCACACCGTGAACGGGAGCCCCTCTCCTACAGGGGGCCGCCTGGAATAAACCTCGTCCACGGGTTGAAACGCCTAGAATGGACATCAACTAGGGATATACCCTCCGGAGCCGTAGTGAACAATCAGTGGTTTTCAAAGATAGCGGTGTGGCTTGTCATCGCGCTAGTCCTCTTCACCGTCTTCAAGCAGTTCGACACGCGCGGCACCGCCGGTGCTTCGGTGATGGGGTACTCCGATTTCCTCGACGAAGTGCGCGGCAAGCGGATCAAGAACGCGATCATCCAGGAAGGCCAGGGCGGCACCGAGATCATCGCCATCACCACCGATGACCGCAAGATCCGCACCACGGCCACCTACCTTGACCGCGGGCTGGTGGGCGACCTCATCAACAACAACGTCAAGTTCGACGTCAAGCCGCGCGAAGAGGGCTCGCTGCTCATGACCTTGCTGGTCAGCTGGGGGCCGATGCTGCTGTTGATCGGCGTCTGGATCTACTTCATGCGCCAGATGCAGGGCGGAGGCAAGGGCGGGGCCTTCAGCTTCGGCAAGAGCAAGGCCCGCATGCTCGACGAGAACAACAACCAGGTCACGTTTGCTGACGTTGCAGGCTGTGACGAAGCGAAAGAAGAAGTCAAGGAAGTCGTCGACTTCCTGAAGGACCCGCAGAAATTCCAGAAGCTTGGCGGCCGCATTCCGCGCGGCCTGCTGCTGGTCGGGCCTCCGGGCACCGGCAAGACCTTGCTGGCCAAGGGCATCGCCGGCGAAGCCAAGGTCCCGTTCTTCTCGATCTCCGGTTCCGACTTCGTCGAGATGTTCGTCGGCGTGGGCGCGGCCCGCGTGCGCGACATGTTCGAGAACGCCAAGAAGAACGCGCC
>JAQGMT010000116.1 GCA_028292185.1 Ramlibacter sp.
GACGGCACGCTCGTCATCGGCGCGCTGTCCACGCATCACGCGATCGCGAACGATCTGCTCGTGTGCAAGTTGCTGCCTGGCTATGCCGAGCTCAGCGAGCAGGTCGCCAACATCCGCGTGCGCGTGGCGGGCACCATCGGGGGCGTGTTGTGCTTCGCGGAGCCGCATGCCGACGCGCCGACACTGCTGTGCGCGCTTGATGCGCGGCTGGTCCTCGCGGGGGCCGGCGGTGGACGCACGGTCGCGTCGCGCGACTTTCACCTTGGGCAGTTCACTACCGCGCGCGGGGAAGATGAACTCCTGGTGTCCATCGAAGTGCCGCCGCAAGCAGCGGGCAGCAGCGCGGCATACCGGTGCTTCGGTACCACCGAGCGTCCGGCCGTCGGCGTGGCCGCCGTATGGTCGCCGGGGGGGCCGCAGCGCCTGAACCTGTGGGTCGGAGCGATCAGCGGGGTGCCGACGCGGCTCGCGCAAACCGAGGAGGCGGCGAGCCGGCTCCCGCAAAGCGTGGCCGCGAACGAAATCTGGGAACACCTGGAACCCGTGCTCGCAGCGGAAGCCACCCAGCTTGAAGCACACGACGACCTGCACGGTGGCGCCGATTACAAGCGCCACCTCGTCACCGTTCTTGCGCAACGCGCCATCGAGGCCTGTCTGAAATGAGCACCGAAGCCAACGAGTTCCCACTGATGCGGGTTGAAATGACGCTGAACGACGAAGCCGCTTCGGTCGAAATCGAGCCCAGGGATCTTCTCATCGACGTGCTGCGCGATCGGCTGCGCCTGAAAGGCACCAAGCGCTCGTGCGACGTGCAGGTGTGCGGCGCTTGCACCGTGCTGGTGGACGGCATGCCTGTGTCGAGCTGCACCACGCTGTGCGCCGACGTGCACGGCCGCAGCGTCACAACCATCGAAGGCCTGGGCACTGGCCGCGAACTAGACCCAGTGCAGCGCGCCTTCATCGCGCACGGCGCCTTGCAATGCGGCTTCTGCACGCCTGGGATGATCCTCGCGGTGAAGTCGCTGCTCGTGCAGCATCCCCAGCCCTCGGATGAGACCATCCGCCATTATCTGCGCGGCAACCTTTGCCGCTGCACGGGTTACGTGAAGATCATCGAGGCGATCCACGACCTCGCCGGCGATCCGTCGCGCTATGAATCGGAGACGAAATGACTGCCACCGCAGAGCGGCAAAAGCGCCCGCACGTGCTGATCGCCGGGGCCGGCATGGGTGGGCTCACGCTCGCCTTGGCCCTCCTGCAAAAGGGAATGGACGTGGACATCTATGAGCAGTCACCCGAGCTGCGCGAAGTCGGCGCCGGACTGTGGATCTCGGCCAACGGCCGGCGCGTGCTCGATGCGCTCGGCCTGAAGAAAACCATTGAGGCGATCAATTTGCCGCCCAACGATCGCGTGGTGCGGTTCTGGAGTACGGGCGAGGAGCGCTCGGTCTACAACCGCGATACCCAATCGTCGAAGGCCGACCACACGCTCGTGCAGGTGCTGCGCGCCGAATTGCAACGCGTGCTCTACGAGGCCGTGGTGAACCTCAAGCCGGATGCCGTGCATTTCGGGGTGCGCTCGATCGGCGCGCAGACCGTGGGCGACCGCGCGCGGCTCCTGCTCGAAGGCCGCGACCCGGTCGAAGGCGACGTAGTGGTCGGCGCCGATGGATCCCATTCGCGCGTGCGCCAGTCGCTGTTCGGCCCGGCTCCGGCGCGCTACACCGGCGCAATTGCGTGGCGCGGCCTGGCGCCCATGGAGCGCCTGAAGCCGCAGCACCGCCGCGCGCTGGCATCAACCTGGATCGGCCCCACGGCGCATGTCACCACCTACCCGGTGCAGCGCGGCGACGAACAGTTCGTGAGCTTTTCGGGCCAGGTGGACAGCGAGACATGGCAGACCGAATCGTGGTCGGAGCCGGGCGATCTGGCTGACGCGCTGAAAGACTTCGCGGGTTGGCACCAGGACATCCTCGACCTCTTCATCAATGCCGAGAGCCTTTATCGTTGGGGGCTGTTCGTGCGCGACCCCCTGGAGGCGTGGTCCAAAGGGCGGGCCACGCTGCTGGGCGACGCGTGCCACTCGATGACCCCTTACCTGGGGATGGGCGTGAACGTGACCATGGAAGACGCCTACGTGCTGGCGCGCTGCCTCGATGCGACGCCAGGCGACGTGGAAAGTGCACTCAAGCGCTATGACGCGGCGCGCATCGAACGCGGCAACCGCACCAAGGCCAAGTCGCTGGAGATGCACAAGATCTTCCACAGCCCTGAACTTGCCAGAATCGAGACGGCGATCCCCTACATAGACAGCCAGTGGGCGCCGCAAGTCATGCGGGAGCGTTATGACTGGCTGCTAGCGTATGACGCGACCACGGTGGAAATCTAAACGCATGGCTGGCGGCGCTGAAAACGCCGGACACCTACCGCAGTCGGATGAAAAGAGCTCCGGCTGTTGTTTCGCTGGTGAAGTTCGCCCGCCGGCAGGGCCTTAGCTGGCTCGATTGGACCGAGTCGAGACCTCCCTACAGATTGTTTGCGCCATCGCTGTTACGGTGGGTTCATGCAACATCGCGAGGACCTGGGGGTCGAGTATCACGAATTGAGCACCCCGCTGAGCATCGAGCTGTGTTCGCTGGTTCGATGAGCATCCGGACCCGGCTCCTGCTGTTCGCGCTGCTGGTCACCTTGCTCGCGGCCTCGTTCGTTTCAAGGCGATTCGTGCAGGAGCGCGACCGCGACATCGCCCTCGTTACGGGCCGGCTGGCCGCCATGGCGGCCGGCGTCTCCAACACACTGGTCGATCGCATCCACGGCACGGAACAGCTGCACTTCGGTCTTGCCCGTGCGCGCGATCTCGACACCCGGGACCGGGCCGCCTGCTCCGCCTTTCTGTCCGGGGTGCGGAACAAGTACCCCCAGTACACAGGCATCCTGACGATCGATCGGGATGGAAAGCTGTTCTGCGACTCGCTGGAAACTGGCCGTTCGCTGGATCTGAGCGATCGCGACTACTTCAGGCGCGCCAGCGTCGCCCACGATTCCATCGCGATGCAGCCAGCCTTCGGGCGGCTGAGCAACGCCGCCGTGTTGCAGATCGCTTACCCGGTGCGCGGCGAATCGGGTGAGCTCAAGTTTGTCCTGCTCGCTTCGCTGAACCTGCAGCAGCTGGCGCAGACCCGCCTGCAAATTGCGCAGATGCCGGGTGCCGAAGTGGTGCTGCTCGATCACAGCGGCCTGGTGCTGGCTTCGGCCGGCGGCCCGGCGGGCCGGAGGCAGCCAGGGACTTCGATCGCCGGCAGCGCCCTGATGCAGTTCGCGGGGCAACGCTCCGGCGCCCGCATGGGGGAGCTCCCCAATCCCGATGGTTCTGTCCAGGTCTGGGCGCTGGCCGATCCTCTGCAAGTTCGCGAGGCCGCAGTTCACGTGCTGGTGGGCTATCCGCAGGAACTGCTCGTAGCGGCCGCCGATCGCCGGCTCATGGATGCCATGGCCATTCTTGCCGTGGTCGCGATGCTGGCATTTATCGGCATCTGGATCTTCGTCGAGATAGCGATCCGCCGCCCGATCGCGACCATTGCCGACATGGTGAAGAGGCTGGGCAGAAACGAGTCGGACGCCCGGATCGTTGGACCACTGCCTCGCGGCGAGCTGGGGGTGCTCATGGATGTCCTGAACCGGAGCGCCGAAGCGCAGCAAGCCGTCATCACTGAGCGCAAGGGGGCCGAAGCGGCGCTGCGCGCCTCCGAGTCCGAGTTCCGCGCGCTGGCGGAGTGCATGCCGCAAATCGTCTGGATGACGCGACCCGATGGGTGGAACATCTACTTCAACCAGCGATGGAGCGACTACACCGGCCTGACCTTGTCCGAGAGCGCGGGGCAAGGCTGGAACAAGCCCTTCCATCCCCAGGACCAGCAGCCTGCGTCGGATGCGTGGCAATTGGCAACAACGACGGCCAGCACCTACACCATCGAATGCCGGCTGCGCCGCGCCGACGGCGAGTATCGCTGGTGGCTCCTGCGGGGGGTTCCCGAACTCGCCCCGGATGGCACGCTGGTGAAATGGGTTGGAACCTGCACCGATATTCACGACCTGAAACTTGCCGAGATCGAGATATCTCGAGCCAACCGCGAGCTGCAACAGCAGCAGAACGAGCTGCGAGTCCTGTTCGACCTGATGCCGGCGCTGATTATGTTCAAGGACACCGAAAACCGCATCCTGCGGATCAACCGGCGCGGGGCCGAAGCGGAAGGACTGCGGATTGACGAGATCGAAGGACGCTCCGCGCTGGAAATCTACCCCGAAACGGGCGAAGCGGGGTATCTGGCCGACCTCGAAGTGATACGGACCGGCCAGGCCCAGTTTGGCGTCATCCAGAAAATCCAGACCCGACTTGGACGGGAAATGTGGGTCCAGCGGGACCGGGTACCGTACCGGGACGACACCGGAGAGGTCGTCGGCATCGTTTTGATGGCGCAGGACGTCTCCGAACGCAAGCGTGACCAGGAAGCGCTCCAGGAACTCAACGCGGACCTGGAGGCGCGCGTGACCCAGCGCACCGCGGAGCTGGACCTTGCGCGCTCGCAGGCCGAAGGAGCCAGCAAGGCCAAGTCCGAGTTCCTGGCATCAATGAGCCACGAAATCCGCACGCCGATGAGCGGGCTGCTCGGCCTGCTCGAGTTGCTGGAACTGAGCCCGCTGGACACGGACCAGCAGTCCACGCTGGGGTTGGCGCGAGAATCCGGCCTGTCGCTGCTGTCCATCATCGACGACATCCTGGATTTCTCGAAGATCGAGGCCGATCGGCTCGATCTCAACCTGGTGGCGAGCTCGGTCAGGGAGATTGTTGAAAACGCCGGAAGGTTGCACGCCCAGATCGCATCGAGAAAGAACCTGATCCTGCACGTCAGCGTGGATCCCGCGATCAGCCCGCTGCTGGCGCTGGACCCGTTGCGGCTGGGTCAGATCCTGAACAACTTCCTAAATAACGCGATCAAGTTCACTGAGCGGGGCAGCGTCGAAGTCGCGGTTGAACGGGTTGCGCGCCGCCAGGAAATCGAGGAGCTAAGGTTCGTTGTGCGCGATACCGGCATCGGTATGTCCGCCCAGCAGCTGGGTCGGATTTTCCAGCCCTTTGTCCAGGCCGACGCGGAGACAAGCAACCGGTTCGGCGGCACCGGGCTCGGCCTGGTGATCGCGCGGCGGCTCGCCGAACTCATGGGGGGCGCCGTGGAGCTCGAAAGCGAAGCGGGCCGCGGGACGACGGTGACGCTCACGGTGGCGCTCGAGGTCTGCGACGCCAGTGTGCCAATCCCAGCCAGCCGCAGCCGCCGCGACATGCTCGAGTCAGTGGTCGCCCAGAGGCGCCGGGCACCCTCGATCGAGGAGGCAACCGCCGAAGGGACGCTGCTGCTGGTCGTCGATGACCATCCGACCAACCGGCGGGTGCTGCTGCATCAAGCCGCCGCCCTGGGCTATGCAGCGGAAGCCGCCGCCGACGGCGTGCAGGCACTCGCGCTGTGGCGCAGCGGACGGTTCGGGGCTGTCATCACGGATTGCAACATGCCGCGCATGAACGGCTACCAGCTCGCTGCCGAAATTCGGGCCGTCGAGCAGCGCACCGGCCAGCGTCGCATCCCCATCATCGCCTGCACCGCCAACGCGCTGCAGTCGGCCACGGATCTGTGCATCGGCGCCGGGATGGACGATTGCATGGTAAAGCCGGCGGACCTGGCGAAGATCGGCGAGACGATGGATCGGTGGCTTCCCCTGGCTCGCGCGGGAACATCGGGCCCGGCAGCCGGCGCGTTGCCGGTTCCGGATTCCCTCAGCGCGGCGAATGCTGCCGACGGCCTGCTCGACACGCGCTTGCTGGCCGAGATCTCCGGCGGCAACGCCGCCGCGACCGCGCAGATACTGGCCGACTTTCGCCGGTCGAACGAACGCGATGCCGAGACGCTCCGACATGCGGCGGGACGGGGCGACTTTGCGCCGGTCATGGAGTTCTCGCACCGCATCAAGGGGGCCACGTCCATGGTCGGTGCCACCCAGCTGTCCCAGGCCTGCGGCCGCATCGAAGCCGCCGCTGCCGCCCGCCACCGCGCTGACCTCCAACTTGCAATGGGCAGTTTCGAGACAGAACTGTTGCGCCTGAACAGCTTTCTGGACACATTGACATGACGCCCGCCGTCCGCGTCAGCCGGTGCTGCCCCCGGGCGGTAGCCGCTTGTGCTTGCTGTCCATGCTCTCGATGGCCGCCTTCAGTTTCATGTCGGCCAATTTGCGCAGCATGCGCGCCTCTGCTACCAGAATGTCAGTCGGCCCGGGACCTTCACCCTTCAGGAACGCGTACCGGGCAGCGGACACCAGCATTTCGCATTGAAGCGCGCGCTTGTCCGCTTCCCTCCACATCAGGGTAGCTTGCTTTGCGGCCTCACTCATCGGCTCGTGAATCTCATCGTATGTGAATCCGATATGTGCGTTTATTGTATTGACGCGGGCATCGGAAACCTTCGCTCAGGCTGCTACGGGCGTTGCGATAAGTACCCGCTCGAGGCGCCGCCGGCGCGCAGGTGGCCGTGGCGCTGGCCGATAGAAGTCTCAGCAGAAGATCAGTGCCAGCCAAGCCGGATCGTCGATCAAGTTCAGGAGCACGTAGGCGCCCGCGCGATAGGCCCAGTACTGCGCAACCGAGATGAGTGAGACGGTATTCACCTCGGCAGTGTAGAGGGACACGCCGTGGGCCCAGTGCCCCGGCGTTTCTTGCGAGGCGGCCCCTATAGAGGTACCGTATGGAGCTTTCAGGGGATTTCGCTATGTTCAAACTTGTCCTCGCCGCAGTTTTCGTCAGCCTCCTTGCGGCCTGTTCCAGCATGTCCATGCCCGATCAATCCGCGGCCGCCGTCAGACAGGAACCCGGGAATCCACCCCGCAGTCCGGGAGAAGGCCC
>JAQGMT010000121.1 GCA_028292185.1 Ramlibacter sp.
CCGGCCAGCGATGCGCCGCTGGTCCGTGATAATGAAATGAACTCACATGTCCGAGCCGTGACCACCCCAACCCCCCAGCGCCGCCTGCATCCCGTCACATTGCAGCAGGCAGCCGACGAATCGCCGACCCTGGCCAGGCTGGCGCAACTGGCGCGCGAGTCGGGCGAACGGCTCAAGGCGGTGGAAGCGCTGATTCCGCCTGCGCTGCGCGGCGCCGTCAAGCCCGGCCCGATCGACGGGACCGGCTGGTGCTTGCTGGTGGAGAGCAGCGCCGCGGCCGCGAAACTGAGGCAGGTGGTGCCGGCCTTGCTGGCTCGCCTGGGCGAACGGGGATGGGAAGTGACCGCCATCCGGCTGAAGGTCCAGCCCGCGGTGAAGTAAGGCGCCCAGCGGCTTGCGGCCGGTGGGGCGATGGTGCCGATTGTCGGATTCGAACTGACGACCTACCGCTTACAAGGCGGTTGCTCTACCCCTGAGCTAAATCGGCGGCGAAATGATTCTAGACGTCCGGCGCGCGCTCACTTCACGCGCTTGAGCGCCGGCCGCGGACCGCTGGGCGGCCGGGGCGGGTCCGCATCCGGGCTGTGGGCCGGCGTTGCCGGCTCCGGCGTCACCAGCTGGACCACCTTGGGGTCGTCCTCACCGTGCGCGCCGGCGGCGGGAACGCTGGACAAGGGCGAGGCGCGCGGCATGTCTTCCGCGCCGGCGCCGGCCACGGGCACCGGGAACGCCATGCCCTGGCCGTTTTCGCGTGCATAGATGGCGATGACGCGATTCACCGGCACCATGATCTCGCGCGCCGTACCCGCGAACCGCGCCTTGAACTCGATGAAATCGTTGCCAAGCTTGAGCGAACTGGTGGCGTCGAAGCTGATGTTCAGCACGATCTCACCGTTCTTGACGTACTCGCGCGGCACTTGCACCGAATCGTCGACGAGCACCGCAACATAGGGCGTCAGCCCGTTGTCCGTGCACCAGTCGTACAGTGCTCGGATGAGGTAGGGGCGTGTGGACGTCGATTCGAGAGCGTTCATCTGCGGAATGCAGGCGTGCGGGCGATATTCACTTGCGCATGACCTTTTCGGACGGTGTCAACGCTTCAATATAAGCCGGGCGCGAGAAAATGCGCTCGGCGTATTTCAGTAACGGCGCCGCATTCTTTGAAAGTTCGATTCCATAGTAGTCCAGGCGCCACAGCAGGGGCGCGATCGCGACGTCCAGCATCGAGAAATTGTCGCCCAGCATGTACTTGTTTTTCAGGAACACGGGCGCCAGTTGTGTCAGCCGGTCACGGATGTGCGAGCGGGCCTTTTCCAGCGCCTTTTCGTTGCTCTTGGCCGCACGCGATTCGAGCGTGCTGACGTGGACGAACAATTCCTTCTCGAAGTTGAGCAGGAACAGCCGCACCCGGGCGCGGTCCACCGGGTCGCCCGGCATCAGCTGCGGATGCGGGAAGCGCTCGTCGATGTACTCGTTGATGATGTTCGACTCGTACAGGATCAGGTCGCGCTCGACCAGGATCGGCACCTGCCCGTACGGGTTCATCACGTTGATGTCTTCCGGCTTGTTGTACAGGTCGACGTCGCGGATTTCGAAATCCATGCCCTTTTCGAACAGCACGAAGCGGCAGCGGTGGGAGAAAGGACAGGTGGTGCCCGAATACAAGACCATCATGATGGCAACTCCTTAAATCAAAAAGAGTGGGCGCCAGGGGCTGCCCACTCCACAAGGACGCGTGTTCCGCCCGGGCGGAACCGCTTTATCCTGCGGTTACCGTACTTCTTTCCAGAAGGCAGCGTTCAGGCGCCAGGCGAGGAAGGTGAATACGGCAAGGTAGAGCAGCACCCAGACCCCAACGCGCACACGCGAATTTTGCGCCGGCTCGGACATCCACGTCAGGTAGCCGACCAGGTCGGCCACCGCCTGGTCGTACTCGAGCGGTGTCATGGTGCCCGGAGTGACCTGCTTCCAGCCGGTGAATACCTTCTCCTCGTGGCCGTGCTCTTCCCGCGTCTCGTACTGCGGCTGGCGCTCGCCTTGCAGCTGCCACAGCACGTGCGGCATGCCGACATTCGGGAACACCAGGTTGTTCCAGCCGGTCGCCTTGGTGGAATCGGGGTAGAACGTGCGCAGGTACGTGTACAGGTAATCCGCGCCGCTGCCGCCGTGGCCGGAGCGCGAACGCGCGACCAGCGTGAGGTCGGGCGGGTTGGCGCCGAACCATTCCTTGGCCTGCTTCGGGTCGATCGAGGCCTTCATGGTCTCGCCCACCTTGTCGGTGGCGAACAGCAGGTTGTCCTTGATCTGCTGCTCGGTCAAGCCGATGTCGCGCAGGCGGTTGTAGCGCATGAACGCCGCGGAGTGGCAGCCCAGGCAGTAATTGACGAACAGCTTGGCGCCGTTTTGCAGCGCCGGCAGATCGTTGGTGTGGTTCGGCGCCTTGTCCCAGGTCGGGCCTTCTTCGGCAGCGAAGGCGCCGGTGGCGAAGACCAGGGCGGAAATCAGCGTGAGTAGGATTTTTTTCATTCTTGCAATCTCCCGCTCAATGACCCGCGAACGTGATTCGGTCAGGCGGCGTCTTGAAGACGCCCTTGCGGGTCCACCAGGGCATCAGCAGGAAGAAACCAAAATAGAACAAGGTGCCCAGTTGCGAGATGCGCTCGCCGGCCGGCGACGGCGGCTGGGTGCCGAGGTAGGCCAGCACGATGAAGTCGACGATGAACACGCCGAACACCGCCTTGTGCCAACCCGGACGGTAGCGGATGGATTTCACCGGGCTCTTGTCCAGCCAGGGCAGGAAGAACAGGATGACCACGGCGCCGCCCATCACGACCACGCCCCAGAACTTGGCATCGATGCCTTGCGTCACGTCCATTCCGGTAAAGCCGAAGGCCCCGAACATCCACAGGAAGGCGATCGCCAGGATCACCAGCAGCGCCTTGGTCAGCGCCGACGCCCTGGTCTTGAGCAGGACCCACGCCACCGTGAGCAGCAGGATCGCGGACAGCGCGTACATCATCTCGGTGGTGATGGCGCGCAGCATCGAATAGTAGGGCGTGAAGTACCACACCGGCGCGATGTGCAGCGGCGTCTTCAGCGGGTCGGCCGGGATGAAGTTGTTGTACTCCAGGAAGTAGCCGCCCACCTCCGGTGCGAAGAAGATGATGGCGGTGAACGCCATCAGGAACACCATCACGCCGAAGATGTCGTGGACCGTGTAGTACGGATGAAAGGGAACGCCGTCGACGGGGTGGCCATGGGCATCCAGTTTCGCGTTGGGTCCCTTGATTTCCACGCCATCGGGGTTGTTCGAGCCGACGTCGTGCAAGGCCAGCAGGTGGGCCACCACCAGGCCCAGCAGCACCAGCGGCACGGCGATCACGTGGAACGCGAAGAACCGGTTCAGCGTGGCGTCTCCCACCACGTAGTCGCCGCGAATCCACTCGGACAAATCGGGGCCGATGAACGGGATCGCCGAGAACAGGTTGATGATCACCTGGGCGCCCCAGTAGGACATCTGGCCCCACGGCAGCAGGTAGCCCATGAAGGCTTCGGCCATCAGCGCCAGGAAGATGGCGCAGCCGAACAGCCACACCAGTTCGCGCGGCTTGCGATGGCTGCCGTAGATCAGCCCGCGGTACATGTGCAGGTAGACGATGATGAAGAAAGCCGAAGCGCCCGTGGAGTGCATGTAGCGGATCAGCCAGCCCCACGGCACGTCGCGCATGATGTACTCGACCGAGCCGAACGCCGAGGCCGCGTCGGGCTTGTAGTGCATCGTCAGGAAGATGCCCGTGACGATCTGGATGACCAGCACCAGCATCGCCAGCGAGCCGAAGAAATACCAGAAGTTGAAGTTCTTCGGCGCGTAGTACTCCGACATGTGCTTGCGATATTCCACGCCCGCTGTCGGAAAACGGTTGTCGAACCAGTTGGCCAGCTTCTGCGTCGCCGTCGCGTTGGGAGAGATTTCCTTGAATTGAGCCATGGTTGTCTCGTCAGGCCTTGGAGTTCTTGTCTTCGCCGATCAGCAGACGGTTGTCCGACACGTACATGTACGGCGGCACCTGGAGATTGTCGGGCGCCGGCTTGTTCCTGAACACGCGGCCCGCCAGGTCGAAGGTGGATCCGTGGCAGGGGCACAGGAAGCCGCCGGGCCAGTCGTCGGGCAAGGAGGGTTGCGGGCCGGGCTGGAACTTGTCGCTGGGCGAACAGCCCAGGTGCGTGCAAATGCCCACCACCACCAGCACCTCGGGCTTGATCGAACGTCCTTCATTGCGCGCGTAAGGCGGCGTCAGCTCGTCGGCCTTGCGCTTGGACTGCGGGTCGGCCAGCTCGGCGTCGTGCTTGGCCAGCGCGGCGACTTCCTCGGGCGTGCGGCGCACCACCCATACGGGTTTGCCGCGCCACTCCACCGTGAGTTTCTCGCCGGGTTTGAGCGCGGAAATATCCACTTCGACCGGCGCACCGGCCGCCTTGGCGCGCTCGGAAGGCTGCAGGCTGCTGACGAAAGGAACGGCGGTGAAGGCACCACCCACCACGCCGGCACATCCGGACGCGATCAGCCATGTTCGCTTGCTGCCGTCCACTGGGGTATCACTCATGAGGTCCTCGGGGATGTCGCTTATCAGGTCAACCTACGATTGTAGCTGACGGTTTCCGCCCAATTCAATGGCGCCGCGGTGCCCGCTGCAACGAGCTTTTGATTGCATACTCGAGCGCCTCAACTCCGGGACGCAACGATGGCAATGCTCGCCGAATTCAAGGAATTCGCAGTCAAGGGAAACGTGGTCGATCTGGCTGTCGGCGTCATCATCGGTGCCGCATTCGGCAAGATCGTCGAGTCCCTGGTCGGCGACATCATCATGCCGCTGGTGGGCGCGGTGTTCGGCAAGCTCGACTTCTCCAACCTCTTCGTGGTGCTCGGGCGTGTGCCGCCGGGCAACGCAATGACCTTGGACGCGCTGAAGAAAGCCGGCGTACCGGTGCTGGCCTACGGCAATTTCATAACGGTCGCGGTCAACTTCGCGCTGCTCGCGTTCATCATTTTCCTGATGGTCCAGCAGATCAATCGGCTCAGGCGCGATCCGGCGCCGGCCGCCGTTGCGCCCGCACCCGCCGAAGACGTGGTGCTGCTGCGCGAAATCCGCGACAGCCTGCGCCGTCCGGCGCCTTAGCCCGCGGCCGCTTGGCGCGCGCTCAGCGCCCGCGCCACCTTAAGCGCCTCGAGCAAACTGGAGGCGTCGGCACGCCCGCTGCCCGCGATGTCGAATGCGGTGCCGTGATCGGGACTGGTGCGAACCAGTGGCAGCCCCAGCGTCACGTTCACTCCTTTTTCCACGCCGAGGTACTTCACCGGAATGAGGCCCTGGTCGTGATACATCGCCACCACCACGTCGAACTCACCCGGCTGGCCGTTGCGCGCGCGGGCCCGCATGAAGACGGTATCGGGCGCGAAGGGGCCGCTCACGTGCAAGCCCTCGGTTCGAGCCGCCTCGATGGCGGGCACGATGACGTCCACCTCCTCCCGGCCGAACAGCCCGCCCTCGCCCGCGTGCGGGTTGAGACCGGCCACGCCAATGTGCGGCGCGCGCCCGAGCGCCATCGTCAAGGCCTGGTGCGCGATGCGAAGTGTCTGCAGCACGCCTTCGAACGTGACGGCGGCGATCGCGTCGCGCAGTGAGATGTGGATGCTCACCAGCACCGTGCGCAGTTCGTCGTTCGCCAGCATCATGCGCACCGGCACTTCGCCGACAGGCTTGCCCAGCCAGGCGGCGGCTTCGGCCTGCAGCAGTTCGGTGTGACCCGGAAACGGCACGCCGGCGGCGGCCAGGGCTTCCTTGTGCAGCGGCGCGGTCACCAGCGCGGCAATCTCGCCGCGCAATGCGGCACGCGCCGCCCAGACCACGCAATCGGCGGCGGCCTTGCCCGCGAGCGCGCTGACCTCGCCCCACGGCACGGGCTGCGGCAATTGCGTGACCCGAAGCAATGGCAGACAACGTGGCGGCATCACCAGCGCTTCGTCGGCGGACTCGATCACGGCGATCGGAAAGTCGGTGTCATGTGTCCCGCGAATCGCTTGCGCCGCGCGCTGCATGGTCGCCAAGTCACCGACAACGAAGCAGCTGTGCGTCAACTCGGGCGAGTCCCTGAATGCCTTCACGACGGTCTCCGGCCCGATCCCGGCTCCATCCCCCATCGTGATAGCCAATGGCTTCATGCCGGATTATCAATGTCGATGAACTGGTGCTCGACGCCGAACTGCTGGGCGACGTGCGCGGCCACCGCCGGCGCGCCGTAGCGCTCGCTGGCGTGATGTCCGCAGGCGAGGAAGGCGACGCCGCACTCGCGCGCGTAATGCGCCTGCGGCTCCGAAATTTCGCCGGTGATGAAGGCGTCGGCGCCGGCGGCGATCGCGGCTTCGAAATAGCCTTGTGCGCCGCCCGTGCACCAGGCGATCTTCTTGATCGCACGCGGCGCCGCTTCCACCAGGGTGACCGACCGCCCCAATGTCTTCTCGACGTGCGCGGCCAGGGCCTGTCCACCGTCGAAGCCGGGTCCCTCGACGCGCCCGCCGAGGAAGCCCAGATCCTGCTCGCCGAACCGTGAAGTGGCTTGCAAGCCCAATTTGCGCCCGAGCTGCGCGTTGTTGCCGAGCTCGGGATGCGCATCCAGCGGCAAGTGGTAGGCGAACAGGTTGATGTCGTGGCGCAGCAGCAGCGCCAGACGCTGCTTCATCCAGCCCGTCACCCGTCCATCCTGCCCGCGCCAGAACAGGCCGTGGTGCACGAACACCGCGTCGGCCTGGGCTTGCACGGCCGCCTCGATCAACGCCCGGCTGGCGGTGACCCCGGACACCAGCCGCCGCACCGTGTCCTTGCCCTCCACTTGCAATCCGTTGGGGCCGTAGTCCTTGAACCGCTCGGGTTGAAGCAAGGTGTCGAACGCCTGGAGAAGCTGCTGTGCGGTGGCCATGCCTTTGCCTTGAAAAGCCGATTGTCCGCGAAGCGGCATTAATTGCCTGTTCGCGAGCGTCGGCCCGGCGCCGCGGCAGAAATAATCAAATGGATTCGAGAACAGCGAATGGGACGGGAGCGACATGAACGCACATGAACTGGCGATCTGGAGCATGGCCTTGGGCGCGATCGGCGC
>JAQGMT010000177.1 GCA_028292185.1 Ramlibacter sp.
GATGTTCGGGCGGTGAAGTTCGGCCAGCTTGTCGGCCCCGAGCTCCTTGACGATCAAAGCGCGGGCTTGGCGAAGGTCGGGCTGCTTCGAGGGAGAAAGTTCGGGTGAAGACTGCGTCATGGCGAAGCTTGGTGACGGGCGCACGCACGGAACGGGCGCATCCCGTTCGCATTGACTTCCTCCCGGCTCACCGAGGATAGTGCGTTCCCGCGCCGTCGACAAGGACCGGCATACTTGGCCCGCGACAGGTAGAGGCACGCAGTCTTCGCCGCGGCCAAGTTACGATTCCGCCGTCCACCACAAAAAGGAGACACCGCCATGCTGGGGCTGATGCAGAACCAACCGTTGCTGATTTCTTCGCTGATCGACTTCGCCGAGCGCCATCATGGCGACGTCGAAATCGTTTCGCGGCGCGTCGAGGGCGACATCCATCGATCGACCTGGGCGGGTGTCGCGGCGCGGGCCAGGCAGGTTGCGCATGCGCTCGACGGCATGAACCTGATGTTCTCGGACCGGGTCGCCACCTTGGCCTGGAACGGCTACCGCCACCTGGAGATCTATTTCGGCGTCAGCGGCTCGGGGCGTGTGCTGCACACGATCAACCCGCGGCTGCATCCCGACCAGATCGCCTGGATCGCCAACCATGCCGAAGACCAGGTACTGTGCTTCGACATCACCTTCCTGCCTTTGGTGCAGGCAATTCACGCGCGCTGTCCGACCATTCGCAAGTACGTCGCGTTGTGCGACGCGGACAAGCTGCCCAAGGACAGCGGCGTTCCCAACCTGGTGAGCTACGAAGCGTGGATCGGCGGCCAGCCCACCGAATACGAGTGGCCCGCTTTCGACGAGAACTCGGCGTCGAGCATGTGCTACACGAGCGGCACGACGGGCAACCCGAAAGCGGCTCTGTACAGCCACCGGTCGACGCTGCTGCATGCGTATGCGGCGGCGCTGCCGGACGTGATGGGCCTGTCGGCGCGCGACTGCGTCCTGCCGGTGGTGCCGATGTTCCACGTCAACGCCTGGGGCATCCCCTATTCGGCGGCCTTGACCGGTTCCAAGCTGGTGTTCCCCGGTGCGGCGATGGACGGAAAGTCGATCTACGAGTTGCTGGAGACGGAGAAAGTGAGCTACGCGGCCGGCGTGCCGACGGTGTGGCAGATGCTCCTCGGCCACCTGAAAACCAACAACCTGCGCTTCTCCAGCTTGAAGCGCACGGTGATCGGCGGCTCGGCGTGCCCGCCGGCGATGATCCACGCATTCCGGGAAGAGTATGGCGTGGAAGTGCTGCATGCCTGGGGCATGACCGAGATGAGCCCGCTGGGCACCTTGTGCACGCTGAAGAACAAGCACCTCACGATGGCGCCCGACGAGCAGATGAAGATTCGCCTCAAGCAGGGCCGGGCCATCTTCGGGGTGGACCTGAAGATCGCCGGCGAGGACGGCAAGGAGCTGGCCTGGGACGGCAAGACCCCTGGCAACCTGTACGTCAAGGGCCCCTGGGTGGTGCGCGAGTATTTCAAGGGGGAGGGCGGCGATCCGTTGGTGGACGGCTGGTTCCCCACCGGTGACGTGGCCAGCATCGACCCGGACGGCTACGTGCAGATCACCGACCGCAGCAAGGACGTGATCAAGTCGGGCGGCGAATGGATCAGCTCGATCGACATCGAGAACATCGCCGTCGCGCATCCCGCGGTTGCGATGGCGGCCTGTGTCGGCATGCGCCATCCAAAATGGGACGAACGTCCCATCGTCGCCGTCGTCAAAAAGCCGGGGGCGGAGGTGACGCGCGAGGAACTGCTCAAGTTCTACGAGGGCAAGACCGCCAAATGGCAGATCCCCGATGACGTGGTGTTCGTCGATGCCATTCCGCTGGGCGCGACCGGCAAGATGCTCAAGACGCGCTTGCGCGAGATGCTCAAGGACTACAAGCTGCCGACGGCGTGAGGCGCTGCCGGGTTGTCGCGCTGTCGCAAGCGTGATAGCGCGGGGCTGCCTTAGGTGCAATCCCTGACCGCGGCGGCCGGCAACGGGGCTACCCTGCGTGGTGTTGACCACCAGGAGACAACGATGAAATCTGCCCTGAACTGCGTAGCCTTTGGCGCCATTCTCGCCATGGCGGGCCCCTTGCTTGCCCAGACCGCGCCGGCCAAACCGGCGGGCAATCCCGCAGCCGCCGCAGCGGACGCGAAATCGGCATCGCCCGCCAAAGCCGCACCGGCCGCCGCCGCCGCAGCCCAGCCCCTGAAGGGCCAGACCGTTCGCATCGCGTTCATGGACCCGCTGTCCGGCCCATTCGCCAACGTCGGCCAGAACCAGCTCAAGAGCTGGCAGTTCATTGCCGAGCGGCTTTCTGGCAAGAACCCCGCGGGCGTGAAGTTCGAGGTAGTGGGCTTCGACAACAAGGGCTCGCCGCAGGAAAGCCTGAATACGTTGAAGTCGGCGATCGACCAGGGCTTTCGGTATGTGACGCAGGGCAACGGTTCGGGCGCGGGCTTGGCCATCCTCGATGCGGTGGCCAAGCACAACGAGCGCAATCCGGGCAAGGAAGTCGTCTACCTCAATTACGCCGCGGTGGATCCGGCCATGACCAACGAGAAGTGCGACTACTGGCATTTCCGCCTGGACGCCGACACCAGCATGAAGATGGAGGCGCTGACCTCCTTCATGAAGGAACAGCCGCAGGTCAAGAAGGTCTACATCATCGGCCAGAATTATTCGCACGGGCAGCAGGTGGCGAAGTACTTCAAGGAAGACATCGCGCGCAAGCGCCCCGACGTGAAGATCGTCGGCGAAGACCTGCATCCCATCGGCCAGGTGAAGGACTTCTCGCCCTATGTCGCCAAGATCAAGCAGTCGGGGGCCGACTCCATCGTCACGGGCAACTGGGGCCAGGACCTGACGCTGCTGGTGAAGGCGCTCAACGACTCGGGGCTGAAGATCCCGATGTACACCTACTACGCCGGCGT
>JAQGMT010000220.1 GCA_028292185.1 Ramlibacter sp.
ATGCCATCGGCGGCCGATGCGGTGCCGCGGCGCGTCATGCGCAGCACGCGGCCGTTCCAGTCGAGCGCCGCCGTTTGCGGCAACTGGATCACCGCGTCGAGGTCGGCGGCCCACTGCGACAGCCCCACCTGCAAGGTGAGCACCTCGTCGGCGCGAGCCTCGGTCTGCGCCTGCGCCCGGGTCATTCCGTCCAGGCCCCGCCAACTCATGACCGCGAGCAACGCCATGGCGAACAGCGCCACCAGCAGTTCCACCAGCGTGAAGCCGCGGCTCGCCCGCGCCCGCGTCATCAATACCTCCCCACCACCGTCGACAGGCGCAGCACCGGGAAACCGCCATCGAACACCTGGGCGTCCACGCGGCGAAAGCTCGGGTTCGGCGTCGGCAGCACGGAGACGGCGACGCCGAAACTGCGCTCGCCCTGCTGGCAATCGACGGTGGAGTCGCCGATGTCCGGCATCTGGCGCGACAGGCGCGCCTTCACCAATTCGTTCTCGGCGCAGATGTGCGCCAGCAGCACGCTGCTCTGGCGCACCGCGTTGTTGGTCAGGGCGGTGGTCGCCTGCAAGCCGGCTGCCAACGCGATCGCGACGATGGCCAGCGCCACCAGCACCTCGATCAGGGTGAAGCCGCGCTGGTTCACGACGGGCTCTCGTTCGTCACCGCGAAAGGCCGCAAGCCGTCGGTGGCAATGCGCAGGCCGCGGCCAGGTGCGGTGGTGGATTCCAGCACCACTGCCTGCCGGCCGATGATGGGTTCCGGCCCGAGCTGCAGGGCGGCCGCTCCGCGCACTTGCGTGGATTCCGACAGCCAGTGGTCCGGCAACGCGTTGGCCGGCACGCCGTCGAAACGAAAGCCGCCCGCCACCGGGTACCAGCGCACCGGCACACCGCTGCTGCGCGATTGCGCGCGCGCCGATTCGAGCAGCGCCGCCAGCCGCTGCGCCTCGCGTTCCAACTGGGTCGCCTGCGAGTCGCGCAGCGCGAAACTCACGCCCGCCGACGCGATGGCGATGATCGCCACCACCACCAGCAATTCCAGCAGCGTGAAGCCGCGCGTGCGCGGCGCTAGCAAACGGTCATTGCCAACTGCCGACATCGGCGTTCTTGCCTTCGCCGCCGGGCTCGCCGTCGGCGCCGAACGACATGACGTCGATCTCGCCGCGCACGCCCGGGTTCAGATATTGGTAAGGGCGGCCCCACGGATCGTTGGGCAGCTTGTCGAGATAGGGTTTCCAGTTGGGCGGGACCGGAGGCGTTGCCGGTCTGCCGACCAGCGCCTGCAATCCCTGCTCGGACGTGGGATAGCGCTGGTTGTCCAGCTTGTAGAGCTTCAAGGCCTGCATCAGGTTGTTCACGTCGGTCTTGGCTGCGGTGGCGCGCGCGTCCTCCGCGCGATCGAGCACATTGGGGACGATCAGCGCGGCCAGCACGCCGATGATGACCAGCACCACCATCAACTCGATCAGGGTGAAGCCGGTTTGCGCCAGGCGCTGCAGGGGCCGCGGGACGCGCGGGAAATGTCGATGCTTCATTGGGTCATTCGAATTGCAATTGATCAATGATAATCCCGGCATGGTCACCACTTTGGGCAGTAGATGGGCAGTAGCGGGATCGACTTTCGCCCTCTGGGCGCTGGTCGCGGCGAGCGCTGCTTACTGGGGCCTCAAGCTCAGCGGCAGCGAAGGTGCGGCGATGGCGCCTCCCGCCGCGCGCAGCCCGGCGCCGGCCGACCCCGCAACGGTCGCTCGCGTGCTCGGGTTCAACGCGGCCGTCGCCACGGCGGCGCCCGCGCCCAGCGCTGCCAGCCGTTTCAACCTGGTCGGCGTCGTCGCCAATCGGGGCCACGGGGGAGCGGCGCTGATCGCGATCGACGGCAAACCGCCCAAACCGTTTCGCGTCGGCGCGCCGGTGGACGAAGGACTCGTGCTGCAGTCGGTGGACGCGCGGCGCGCCGTGCTCGCCCCCAGCGCGGAAGCGCCGCCCGCCGTCACGCTCGACTTGCCCCTGTTGCCCAGATAACCGGGCTTGCGCCCCGTCAACGCTGCAGGAACAGGCGGTACACGGGATTGTCGGTTTCCTCGACGTGCGGATAGCCGATCGTGTCGAGGAATTCCCTGAATGCCGCGGCGTCCCCCTTGGGCACCTGCAAGCCGACCAGGATGCGTCCATAGTCGGCGCCCTGGTTGCGATAGTGAAACAGCGTGATGTTCCAGCTGGGGCGCATGTGCGAAAGAAATTTCATCAGCGCGCCGGGCCGCTCGGGAAACACGAAGCGCAGCAGCCGTTCATCGCGCGCCAGGGACGAGTGCCCACCGACCATATGCCGGATGTGTTCCTTGGCCAGTTCGTCGTGCGTGAGGTCCAGCGCGTCGAAACCATGGCGGCTGAAGTTGGCCGCGATCTTGACCGACTCGCCCTTGCCATGGGTTGTGAGGCCCACGAACACATGCGCCTGCGCGGAGTCGCTGATGCGGTAGTTGAATTCGGTGACGCTGCGCGGGCCGCCGCCGGGAAGCGCGCCGATCAACTCGCAAAAGCGCCGGAAGCTGCCGCGTTCCTCGGGGATGGTGACGGCGAACAGCGCCTCGCGCTCTTCGCCCACCTCCGCGCGCTCGGCCACGAAGCGCAGCCGGTCGAAATTCATGTTGGCGCCGCAAAGGATCGCCGCGTAGGTTTCGCCGCGCGTCTTGTTCGCGGCCACATACTGCTTGATGGCGGCGACCGCGAGCGCGCCGGCCGGCTCGACGATGCTGCGGGTGTCGATGAAGATGTCCTTGATCGCGGCGCAGACGGCGTCGGTGTCAACGGTCATGAACTCGTCCACCAGTTCGCGCGCAATCCGGAAGGTTTCCTCGCCCACCAGCTTCACGGCCGTGCCGTCCGAGAACAATCCGACGTCGCCCAGCGTGACGCGTTTTTTCGCCGCGACCGATTGCATCATCGCGTCGGAGTCGTTCATCTGCACGCCGATCACCTTGATCTCGGGCCGCACCGCCTTGATGTAATTGGCCACGCCCGCGACCAGTCCGCCGCCGCCGATCGCCACGAAGACGGCATCGAGCGGCCCTTGGTGCTGCCGCAGGATTTCCATCGCGATGGTGCCTTGGCCGGCGATCACGTCGGGGTCGTCGAACGGGTGCACGAAGGTCAGGCCGTGCCGCTGCTCCAGTTCGACGGCATGCACGTGGGCGTCTGAATAGCTTTCGCCGTGCAGCACCACCTCGCCGCCCAACGCCTTCACTGCGTCGATCTTGACCTGCGGCGTGGTCACCGGCATCACGATCGCGGCCCGCGCGCCCAACCGGTGCGCGGACATCGCAACGCCTTGCGCGTGATTGCCCGCGGATGCGCAGATCACGCCGCGCTGCAGCTGCTCGGGCGTGAGGTGCGCCATCTTGTTGTACGCTCCGCGCAGCTTGAAGCTGAACACCGCCTGCTGGTCTTCGCGCTTGAGCAGGACCTTGTTGTGCAAGCGGCGGCTGAGGTTTTTCGCCGGCTCGAGTGCCGACTCCACCGCCACGTCGTAAACCCGCGCCGTGAGTATCTTCTTCAGGTAATCCGACGGCTGCAGCTGCTTCTTCATGGCGTGGGAATGATAAGCGGGGGGCCAAATGGCGAGAAAAAAGCCCTCGAGCCTTGCGGCTCGAGGGCTAAATCCACCAAGGGAGGTGGAGGAGACAACCGGGGCCGGCGGGCCGCAACCAACGCCGGGGCATACCGAAATCGCTATGCTTCGGAATCAGTATATCCGGTGCTTTGCTGCGCTGCAGCACCGGATTGTTTCGATCACGCCAAAGTGTGGCGAAGAGGACGCAGATGGAATGCACCGTAAGTTGGACTGGCGCGAGCGGGACTCGCTCCGGGATGGGGTTCATTGCCGAGACGGGCAGCGGTCACGTGCTGGCCATGGATGGCGCGCCCGACGCCGCCAAACCGGAGAACGGCGGGCAGAACCTGGCGCCGCGCCCGATGGAGACGGTGCTGGCAGGTGCGGGCGGCTGTACCGCTTACGACGTCGTGCTGATTCTCAAGCGCGGGCGCCACGACGTGCGCGGCTGCTCGGTCAAGCTCACTTCGCAGCGCGCCGAGACCGACCCGAAAGTGTTCACCAAGATCCACATGCACTTTGTGGTGACCGGTCGCGAAGTGCCCGCGGCTGCCGTTGAGCGCGCGGTCGCGATGAGCCATGAAAAATATTGTTCGGCCACCATCATGCTGGGCAAGACCGCCGAGATCACGACCAGCTTCGAAGTGCTGCCCGCCTAGCGCGCAGGCGGGCCCTGCTCAAATGTAGTGAGCGGTGGTCGTCATGACTTTCGCGGCAGCGCGCATCAACAATTTCGCCGCGGCGGGCAACTCCGCCGCGCCGGCGTTCAGCGCCTGGGCGGCATGCGCGGCTTCGTCCGTCTTCATCTGCGCGACGATCGCGCGCGACGCGTGATCGGCTGCGGGCAGGCGATCGAGATGGCCCTGCAAGTGGGCCTCCACTTGCCGCTCGGTTTCCAGCACGAACCCCAGGCTGACGCGATCGCCCAGCCGGCCGGCCAACAAACCCAGACCGAACGCGCCCGCATACCAGAGCGGGTTGAGCAACGATGGCCGATCGCCCAGTTGCGCCAAGCGGTCGGCCGTCCAGGCCAGGTGATCGGTCTCTTCGGCCGCCGCTTTTTCGAAATGCCGGCGCAGCAGCGGGTCGCCGGTCGACAGGCCCTGGGCGGTGTACAGCGCCTGGGCGCAGACTTCGCCCACGTGATTGACCCGCATCAGGGCTGCCGCGTGCTTTCTTTCCCCGGGTTCCAGTAGCGTGTCGTCAGCCGGCAGCACCGGACAGGCACGCGTCGCCCGCGGCTTGGAAAACAAGGTCTTGAGTGCGCTGTCCGCAGCGCCGAGAAGGCGGTCCATGGCGCGAGTCTAGCCGCCTGCGCCGCTTCGGTGGCTGCGTGGCCCGTCGCAGCTCATCCAGCCGCCATTTCCTCGACGCGAAGATAAAAACAGCGCTGTTGCGCGCGGTCCACTGAGCCGTTGAGGTCTGTTGTCCACGTGCAACGAAAGGTGCGCGTAAAGGCTAAATACTTTGCGAAAGAAAGGCCGCTCTGGTGCAATAACGACAACTTCCCAAAAGGAGGTTGGCCCGGGGATCCGGCGGGAGCACAAAAGTGCCTGCATTTGGTGACCCCTTCGCACCGGAGCCCTATGTTTAACCTTGGAGAAACTTGCATGAAAAAGTCACTGATTGCTTTAGCTGTTCTGGCTGCCGCCGGCACAGCTTCTGCCCAATCCTCTGTCACGTTGTTCGGCGTCGTTGACGCTGCGCTCCAACACGTGAACAACAAAGGCGGCGCTAGCGGCACGCGTATGGTGCAAGGCCAGAACACCCGTTCGAATTTCGGCCTGCGTGGCACGGAAGACCTGGGTGGCGGCATGGCAGCTTCGTTCTGGCTCGAAGCCGACGTCGCAGTCGATGACGGCACGGGCGGTGCAACCAGCACCAACAACCAAAGCAACGGCGCTGCCGGCGGCACCACGGGCCTGACGTTCAACGCCCGTTCCACCGTCAGCTTGTCCGGCGGCTGGGGCGAACTGCGCCTGGGTCGTGACTACACGCCTGGCTTCCGCAGCATCAGCGCGTTCGATCCGTTCGGCACGCGTGGCAGCGGCACCAACCAGCTCCTGAACAGCTCCGGCACCCTGACGCCTGCCGTCGGTGCAGCTGTGGTCGGTCTGACCAGCACTCGCGCTTCCAACTCCATCGGCTACTTCCTGCCGGCGATGGGCGGTCTGTACGGCGAACTGAAGTACTGGCTCGGCGAGAACGCGAGCAACTCGGTTGTCGCTGCTACCGCAACGACTCCGGCCCTCAACACCAGCCGCGACGGTCGTGGCGGTGGCGTTCGCGTGGGCTATGCCTCCGGTCCGTTCAACGTTGCAGGCTCGTGGAATCGCACGAACTACGCCATCGGCAACTACACCGAGTCGAACATCGGCGGTTCTTGGGACTTCGGCATGGCCAAGGTCATGGCTGTGGTCGAGCGCGACAAGGCTGGCACGGTCACGGGCCGCGGCTGGGAACTCGGCACGATCGTTCCGGTTGGCGCAGGCGACATCAAGGCCTCTTACGCTCGCTACCGCACCGACCTGACCGCCGCACGTCCGCAAGCCGCCAAGCTGGCGCTGGGTTACGTGCACAACCTGTCCAAGCGCACGGCGCTGTACGCTACGTACGCTCGCGTGAAGAACAGCGGTGGCTCGAACGCTCCGGTCCAGAACGGCGCCTTCGGTCTGCCGGGTGTCAATCAGTCGTCCACGGGTTACGACCTGGGTCTGAAGCACTCGTTCTAATTCCAGGCCGGACGCAAGTCCGGTTCAACGAAGAAGAAACTTGAAAAGCCGCCTTCGGGCGGCTTTTTTTATGGGCGCGGCGCAGCGCGTGCTCTGCTAGCATGCCTCTTCGCCTGCCAAAACAGATGCTTGCCCACCGACTGAAAGTCAATGGCCGTGCCTTCGCGCACATCGCGCAGTTTCATCCCGAACTGATGGCGCTGCGGCGAGACCTGCACGCACATCCCGAACTCGGATTCGAGGAGGTGTACACGGCGCGCCGGGTCAAGGAGGCGCTGAAGCTTTGCGGCGTTGACGAGGTTCACACCGGCATCGGCAAGACCGGCGTGGTCGGCGTGATCAAGGGACAGCGCAACGCGAGCGGCCGCATGGTGGGACTTCGTGCCGACATGGATGCGCTCACCATGATCGAACAGAACGACTTCTCATGGAAATCGGCGCGGCACGGCATGATGCACGGCTGCGGCCACGACGGCCACACCGCGATGCTGGTGGGCGCGGCGCGCTACCTCGCCGAGACGCGCAACTTCGATGGCACGGCGGTGCTGGTGTTCCAGCCCGGCGAAGAGGGTTTTGCCGGCGCCAAGGAGATGATCCAGGACGGCTTGTTCGACCGCTTCCCGGTTGGGGCGATCTATGCGATGCACAACTGGCCGGCGATGAAGCCGGGCACCGTAGGCCTCAACTCAGGTCCGATGATGGCAGCGGCGGATCGGGTGACGATCGAAATCACCGGGCGCGGCGGACACGGCGCGCATGCGTATCTTGCGATCGATCCAGTGCTGGTGGCCGCGCACATCATCACGGCAGTGCAGAGCGTCGTTTCGCGCAACGTGCGGCCCATCGACAGCGCGGTGATCAGCCTGTGCGCGATGCAGGCCGGCGACGTGCACGCGATGAGCGTGATCCCGAGCAAGGCCGTCTTGGTCGGCACCGTGCGCACGTTTCACGTGGACGTGCAGAACTTGATCGAACGCCGCCTGGCCGAATTGTGCAGTGCCGTGGCGCTCGGACTGGGTGCTACGGCGACGGTGCAGTACGAGCGGATCTATCCGGCCACCGTGAACACGGCGGACGAAGCGAACTTCGCGGCCGACGTCGCCGAGAGCCTGGTGGGCGCCGAGCATGTGGTGCGCGACATGGAACCCAGCATGGGCGCGGAAGATTTCGCCTTCATGCTGCAGACCCGGCCGGGCGCCTACCTGCGCATCGGGCAGGGCGGCGAAGGCTGCTTCCTGCACAACAGCCGCTACGACTTCAACGACGAGATCCTGCCCCTCGGCTCGGCGCTGCACGCCAGCCTGATCGAACAATCGATGCCGCTCACGGTGTGAGCGCAGGCGCTGCGTCAGCGCTCAGCATTCCTCGCTCCAGCAATGTCCGTCGCGAGCGATCATGGCGCTGGCGGCACTCGGGCCCCAGGTGCCCGCCGCGTACGGGCGCGGCCCGGATGGGTCCTGCCGCCAATGGTCCATCACCGGCTCAACCCAGCGCCACGCCTCTTCCTGTTCATCGCTGCGGACGAACAAATTGAGGCGGCCGTCGATCACGTCGAGCAGCAGGCGCTCGTAGGCGCCGACGCGCTCGGAGCCGAAGCGCTTGTCGAAGTCGAGGTCCAGGTGCACCGGTGTGAGGGCGGGCGCAAGCGTCTTGGCCTGCTGGCGATTCTCCTGGCCTTGCGCCAGCAGGTGCAACTCCAGTCCGTCCTTGGGCTGCAAGTGAATCACCAGGCGGTTGGCGTCTCCGTTGGGCGAGCGGAAGATCGCGTGCGGCGCGGGTCTGAAGTTGATGACGATGCGTGCGTCACGGGCGGCCAACCGCTTGCCGGTGCGAATGTAGAACGGCACGCCGGCCCAGCGCCAGTTGGCAATCTCGGCGCGCAACGCAACAAACGTTTCGGTGGTGCTCTGCGGATTGACGCCGGCCTCGTCGCGATAGCCCGGCACCGCCTCGCCCCCGACGATGCCAGCCGCGTACTGCCCGCGGACCACATGCTGCCCGATGTCTTCGCCCGTCCACGGCTTGAGCGACCGCAAGACCTTCAGCTTCTCGTCGCGTATGGCATCCGCATGCGCGTTGATGGGCGGCTCCATCGCCAGCGCACACACCAGTTGCAATGCGTGGTTCTGCACCATGTCGCGCAACGCACCCGTGTTGTCGTAGAAAGCCCCGCGCTTTTCCACACCGAAGTCTTCGGCAATGGTGATCTGGATGTTGGCGATGGTCTCGCGCCGCCACAGCGGTTCGAACAAGGCATTCCCGAAGCGCAGCGCAAACAGGTTCTGCACCGAAGGCTTGCCCAGGTAATGATCGATGCGGAAGATCTGGTTCTCCCTCAGTACCTTGCGCACCGTCTCGTTGATCGCGCGGTTGGACGCGAGGTCGCTGCCCAGCGGCTTCTCCAGCACGACACGGGTGTTCGGCGTATTCAAGCCGGCGGCCGCGAGTTGCTCGCAAGCGGCAGTAAAGAGCGAAGGCGCGGTGGCCAGGTACATCACGACGCTGTCGGCCTGCTGCTGGCGCAGCATCCCGGCCAGCCGCCGAAAGTCGTCCGGCTTGGACAAATCCATGCGCAGGAAATGCAGCAGTGCCGCGAAGCGGTCGAACTCTTGCGGGCTGGGCCGCTTCGCCAGATCCACCTGGTCCAGCCGCCCCCGCATCAGGGCCCGGTACTGCTGGTCACTGAGATCGTCGCGGGCGACGCCGATGATGCGCGTGTTGTCGGGCAATGAGCCGTGACGGAACGCCTGGAAGAGCGCCGGCATCAACTTGCGCCACGCGAGATCGCCGGTGCCGCCGAACAGGACAAGGTCTAAGCTCATGAGCATCCGAAAAAAACGAACGGGTACTGTAACTTGGATAATGGGATCATGAATCCAGCACACGCTTGCCGCAGACGAGCTCTGCAATCGAACCGGTGGTCGTCGTCATGAGTGCGGGAACGTCACGGCCCCATTGCGACCGCACCATCGTGTGGCCACTGCTGCGATCGCACTTCGAGCATGAAGCATGCCACTTCGACGTGCGTGCCGCCTTTCGCTCGGACCCGAATCGCTTCGAGAACTTCAGCCAGCAGGCGCCGCATGTCTTCGCCGACCTCTCGAAAAATCTGGTCGACACCCACGCCAAGTCGCTGCTGCTCGAACTGGCGCGCGAATGCGGACTGGAGCGGCACCGCGATGCGATGTTCGCGGGTGAACGCATCAACAACACGGAGCAGCGCGCGGTCAAGCACTGGTTGTTGCGCGCGCCTGCCGGTGCAAGCGCCGATCCAGATGCGGGCGCGGTGCACGCAACGCTCGATGCGATGCTGGCGTACGCCGAGCAGATCCGCGCGGATGCGAGCATCACCGATGTGGTGAACATCGGCATCGGCGGCTCGGACCTGGGCCCTCAGATGGCCGTGCTGGCGCTGGCCGAGTTCGCGATTCCCGGCAAGCGTTTTCACTTCGTGTCGAACGTCGATGGCCACGAGCTCGCCGGTGTGCTGCGGCAACTGCGGGCCGAGAACACCTTGTTCCTGATCGCCTCCAAGACATTCACGACCATCGAGACGATGACGAATGCGCGTTCGGCTCGCGCGTGGTTCGAGGTGCAAGGCGGGCGCGACATCGCGCGGCATTTCGCCGCGCTCACGACCAATGTCGCCGCCGCGGCCGAGTTCGGCATCTCCACCACCTTTGGTTTTTGGGACTGGGTCGGCGGCCGCTACTCGCTGTGGTCGGCCATCGGGCTGCCAGTCGCGATTGCCATCGGCGCGGACGGCTTTCGCCAACTGCTGGGCGGCGCGCACGACATGGACGAGCACTTCGCCAAGGCGCCGCTGGCAGACAATCTTCCGGTGCGCCTGGGCCTGCTCGACGTCTGGTACCGCAACTTCCATGGCTTCACCAGCCGCAGCATCGCGCCGTATCACAGCGCCTTGCGACGCCTGCCCGCTTATCTGCAGCAGCTTGAAATGGAGAGCAACGGCAAACGCGTGGACCAGCACGGCCGTGCGCTTTCCGTCGCCACGTCACCGGTCCTGTGGGGGGAGCCGGGCACCAATGGGCAGCACGCTTATTTCCAGATGCTGCATCAGGGCACGGACGTGGTGCCGGTGGAGTTCGTGGCGGTTGCGCATGCGGAGCACGATTTGCCTGGCCATCACGAACAGCTGCTGGCCAACGCGCTTGCTCAGGCGCAGGCGCTGATGCAGGGCAAGACGGACGGCGGCGGCCACAAGGATTTCCCCGGCAACCGTCCCAGCACCTTCTTCGTCCTGGATCGACTGACGCCCGCCAGCTTTGGGGCACTCGTCGCGCTGTACGAACATCGAGTGTTCGTCAGCGGCTCGATCTGGGGCATCAACAGCTTCGACCAATGGGGTGTGGAATTGGGCAAGGTGCTGGCCAAGGACATCGCTGCTCGCTTCGAAAGCGGTGACGCGGCCGGTCTGGACGCATCCACTGCCGGTCTGTTGAAGCGGCTTCGATAGGAAGGACGCCCGCTTTTCGCGGGCCTATCTTCACCGACGCCTTCGGCCTATCATCGTTCGGGGATTTCCCCGCACACCGAGGAGTGAGACATGGATGAGATCCAGAAGGCCGTCAAGACCTGCTTCAAGAAATACGCGGACTTCACGGGGCGAGCGGCGCGTCCGGAATTCTGGTGGTTCGCGCTGTTCCAGTTCGTGGTGATGGTGGTACTGGGCATGGTGAGCCAGCAGCTCGAAGGACTCGCCGGCCTGGCGATGCTGCTGCCCGGCCTGGCAGTCGGAGCACGCCGCCTGCACGACGTCAACAAGAGCGCGTGGTTGATGCTGCTATGGCTGATCCCCGTGCTCGGCTGGATCCTGCTGATCTACTGGGCCGCGCAGCCCGGCGACGCAGCAGCGAACAATTACGGCCCGCCCCCCTCAGGTCCTGTGGTCGCCGAACTGGTGCCGGGCCAGCAATAGCTTGCCCCCACCCCAACCCTCCCCGGAGGGGGAGGGAGAAGAAAAAACCCCGCAGGGGCACAAGGATCGCGCGAAGCAACGCGCAGCGCGATCCCCCAATAAAAAAGCCGGCTTCACGCCGGCTTTTTTATCTAGCTAAACCACTCACAAAACGCGCAGCGTTTTGCGAGTGAAGCGGCTTACATATCCATGCCGCCCATGCCGCCCATACCACCCATGCCGCCGCCCATGCCACCGCCACCGGCGCCGGCTTCTTCCTTCGGCGCTTCAGCGACCATGGCTTCGGTCGTGAGCATCAGCGATGCGACCGATGCTGCGTTCTGCAGCGCGGTGCGGGTCACCTTGGTCGGGTCCAGGATACCCATTTCGATCATGTCGCCATAGGTGTCGTTGGCGGCGTTGAAGCCGTAGTTGCCCTTGCCGGCCAGCACGGCCGCGACCACCACGGAGGCTTCGCCACCCGCGTTGTTCACGAT
>JAQGMT010000241.1 GCA_028292185.1 Ramlibacter sp.
AGCGTGGTGGCGCCGACGCAGTGCAGTTCACCGCGCGCCAGCGCGGGCTTGAGCATGTTGCCGGCGTCGATCGCTCCTTCGGCCTTGCCCGCGCCGACCATCGTGTGCAACTCGTCGATGAAGACGATGGTCTGGCCTTCGTCCTTGGCCAGTTCGTTGAGCACGCTCTTGAGGCGCTCCTCGAACTCGCCGCGGTACTTGGCGCCGGCCAGCAGCGAGGCCATGTCGAGCGACAGCACGCGCTTGTTCTTCAAGGTGTCGGGCACTTCGCCGGCAACGATGCGCTGGGCCAGACCTTCCACGATGGCGGTCTTGCCGACGCCGGGTTCGCCGATCAGCACCGGGTTGTTCTTGGTGCGGCGCTGCAGCACCTGGATCGCGCGGCGGATCTCGTCGTCGCGGCCGATGACGGGGTCGAGCTTGCCTTGACGGGCCCGCTCGGTCAGGTCCATGGTGTATTTCTTGAGCGATTCGCGCTGGCCTTCCGAGTCGGCGCTGGTCACGCCCGCGCCGCCGCGCACGGTTTCCACCGCGGACTCCAGCGACTTGCGGTTGAGCCCGTTGTCGCGGGCAATGCGGCCGATGTCCTGCTTGGTATCGGCCACGGCCAGCAGGAACAGTTCGCTGGCGATGAACTGGTCGCCCCGTTTCAGGGCCTCTTTCTCCGCCGCTTGCAGCAGCGACACCAAGTCGCGGCCGACCTGCACCTGCTCCTGGCCTTCGACGGTGGGAAGCTTGTGCATCGCGCTTTCAGTTGCTGCCAGCAGGCCCGGCACGTTGACCCCGGCGCGCTGCAGCAACGCGCGCGGGCCGTCCTCCTGGCGCAGCATGGCCACCAGCAGGTGCGCCGGCTCTATGTAAGCGTGGTCGTTGCCCAGGGCGAGTGTCTGGGCCTCGCCGAGGGCCTCCTGGAATTTGGTCGTCAGTTTGTCGAGTCGCATGGCAATACTCCGTTGCCTCCACAGCTTAGGCTGGTCCCCCGGCTTTTCAAGAGCAATGTAGGTTTGTGCGCGGCCGGGGATGACTAAAATCAAACCATGAAGATCCACCAGCTGTCCGTGACCTACCTCGCTGAGCAGGACCGGATCCTGGTTCGGGTGAACACCGAGGCGGCCGAGGAAATGCGCCTCTGGCTGACCCGCCGCCTGATGCTGGGGCTGTGGCCGCTGCTGTCCAAATTGCTGACCAAGCATCTGCTCAAGCTCGAGGCCGCCGGTACGTCGCTGGAGGCGGCGGACGAAGGACTGAAGAAGATGCTGGCGGACTTTCGCAAGGAGGAGTTCCTGAAGGACGCCGACTTCGAAACGCCGTACAAGGACAACCAGTCGCAATTACCCCTGGGCGACGAGCCCTTGCTGATCACCGACGTGGACGCCGCGCCGCTGGCGAATGGGCGCCTGCGCCTGAGCTTCAACGAGCGCCTGCCCGCGGTCACCAAGCCGCGCAGCTTCCAGATCGAGATGGAGCCCAAGTTGATGCAGGGGATGATGCATCTGCTGGAGCAGGCCCTGGTGCGGGCTCAATGGCGCGAGCCGTTCGCCGCGGGGCCTGTCGCCGTGGAAGACGGCACCGCCGGCGATGTCGAGCCGTCGCTGCGCAAGCCGCGCTATCTCAACTGACTTTGGGCGCCGGCGCGTCCAGGGCGAAGCCGGCGATGCGCTTGTACTCGTCGGACATGCGCCGCAGTTCGTCCTGGCTGATCAGGTCGTCGATGTGGCGGAAGGGCTTGTCGCCGCTCAACTCGTCCACTTTGATGATGATGAAGTCGGGCGGCACGGTGCGATTGGTCTCCACCACCTTCGCCGTCGGCTGGAGCCGCAGGTCCTCGTAGGCCTTCAGGGCCGCCGGCGCGTCCGTCGTGTTCGCCAGGAGCCCCGACAAGGTCTTTGCGTCCACGATCGCCTGGGCCGAGCCGTTCGAGCCGCGCGGGTACATCGGGTGCGCGGCGTCGCCGAGAAAGGTGACGCGGCCAAAGGTCCAGCGCGGCACCGGGTCCTTGTCGACCATCGGGTACTCGAGGATTTCCTGTGACGCGCGCAGCAGCGCGGGCACATCCAGCCAATCGAATCGCCAGTCCTGGTACAGGCCGATGAAGTCCTCGATCTTGCCGGGCTTGTTCCAGTCGTTCATCGCCGCGCCGGCCTGGCGGATTTCGCCGGTCCAGTTGATCAGCTGGTTGCCCTTGCCGTCGATGTTGTCGGCGATGGGGTAGATGACCAGCTTGCCGGTTTCGACCGAGCCGATGCGCATATAACTCCTGCCGGTGAGGATCGGCGGGTGAATGGAAACGCCGCGCCAGGTGTTGATGCCGCCGAAGGCCAGTTGTTCGTCGGGGTAGAACTGGCGCCGCACGGCGGAGTTCACGCCGTCGCAGGCGATCACGACGTCGGCGCGCACCGGTGCACGCGCCTCGCCCTGGCTGGTTCGAAACAACATCGTGGCGCCGGTCTCGTCCTGCTCCACCGCCGCAAAACGGTGATCGAGGTGCAGGCGCGCAGGTCCGAGCCGCTCGATGGCCGCCTGGTACAGCGCGCGGTGCAGCTTGCCCCGGTGCACGCCAATCTCCGGCACGTCGTAGCCCGCGTGGCGCCCGCGCGCCTCACGGTAGATGAACTGGCCGAAGCGATTGAAGAAAACGCTTTCCAGGTTCTCGATGCCGTCCGCTTCCAGCTGCGGCAGCAGCCCGAGCTGTGCCAACTCCCGAATCGCGTGGGGCAGCAAGGTGATGCCCACCCCGATTTCCCGCACCTCCGGCACGGCTTCGTAGATGTCGCTCTGCACGCCTTGCCGGTGCAGCATCAATGCCAGGGTCAAGCCCCCGATCCCGGCGCCGACGATTGCGATTTTCATGTGCGATTTCTCACGAATTGGCTTTGACGATGCCCCAGCGCTGCAATGCAGCGTCGTCGGCCACCCGCGCATCGACCCAATGCGCGCCGGCAGGTGTCTGTTCCTTTTTCCAGAACGGCGCCTGCGTCTTGAGGTAATCCATCAGGAATTCGCAGGCCTTGAAGCTCTCCGCGCGATGGGCGGACGTGACCGCCACCATCACGATCTGGTCGGTGGGCTGCAACAAGCCAACGCGATGCACCACGCGTGCGCCGTAGATGTCGAAGCGGCGCTGGGCCTCGTCGATCATCGCCTCGATGGCTTTTTCCGTCATGCCCGGATAGTGCTCGAGCTCCATCGAGCTCACCGCGGCGCCATCGCTGCGGTCACGCACCGTCCCGATGAACGAGCACACCGCGCCCACGCGCGCATCACCGGCGCGCAGCGCGGCAATCTCTTCGGCGAGGTCGAAGTCCTGCGTCTGCACGGAGACCCTGGCCGCCATGATCAGCCTCCGGTCACCGGTGGGAAGAAGGCCACTTCGCAGCCCTCGGTAAGCGGCGCCGACTCCTCGCTCATCAGCTGGTTCAAGGCCACGCGAACCGACTTGCCGCGTGCCAGGCTCTGCGCATAGGTGCCGCCGCGCGCAATCAGCTCGTCGCGCAACTGCGCCAGTGTGGCCGCCGAGGTGTCCAGCGCTTCGCCGCCGCGCCCCAATGCCTCGCGGATGGATGCGAAATACTTGACGGTGAGCCTCATGCCAGCAGTTCCGCCAGTGAAATGAACGACACGGGGTCACCAGGTGCAATGGTGCTGCCGGACGGATTGTCGACCAGGCCATCGCCCCAGACGGTGGACGTGAGCACGCCCGAACTCTGGTTGGCGAACAGTTGTACGCCGCCTTCAGCGTCGCGCCGCACCCGCATGAACTCGCGGCGCTTGTCGGCGCGCGTCACGCTGAAGTGGGCCGGCAGGCGCATGACGGTCGGCGCCAGCTGCGTCGCGCCTTGCAACTTCAACAGGAAGGGACGCACCAGCAACAGGAAAGTGAGGAAGCTCGAAACCGGGTTGCCCGGCAAGCCGATGAAATGGGCATCGCCGACACGGCCGTAGGCGAAGGGCTTGCCCGGTTTCATCGCGATCTGCCACAGGTCCAGCGAGCCCAGCGATTGCACGGCCGGCTTGACGTGGTCTTCCTCGCCGACCGACACGCCGCCGCAGGTGAGGATCAGGTCCTGGTCGGTGGCCGCGCGCTTCAAAGCCTGCTGCGTGGCGGCCAGCCGGTCGGGCACGATGCCGTAATCGGTGACATCGCACTGCAGCCGCCGCAGCAGTGCCGTCATGAAAAAGCGGTTGGAGTTGTAGATGGTGCCCGGCTTCATCTGCGCGGGCGCAACCTCGCCCGGCATCACGAGTTCGTCGCCGGTGGAAAAGAGCGCGACGCGCGGCCGCCGCCCTACCTGCAACTTGTCCATACCGATGCTCGCGGCCAGGCCCAGCGCCGCCGGGGTCAGCCGCTCGCCCTTGGCCAGCACGACCGCGCCCCGCTTCACGTCTTCACCGCTGCGGCGAATCCACTGGCCCGGCTTGGGCACGCTCAGGATGCGGACGATCTGCTCGCCCGCGGGCTCGGTGTCTTCCTGCATCACGACGGCATCGGCGCCCGCCGGAATCGGCGCGCCGGTGAAGATGCGCGCCGCGCTGCCCGGCGTGAGCGGCTGGGCTTCGCTGCCCGCTGGAATGCGCTGGCTGACCGGCAGCGGCACGCCTTCGTCGGCGATCTCGCTGCTGCGCACGGCGTAACCGTCCATCGAGCTGTTGTCCTGAGGCGGCACCTGCAATTCGGAGACGAGGTCTTGCGCCAGGACGCGCGAATCGGCGTCGAAGGTCGAGATCGAGTCGCTGCCCTTGAGGGCGCGCGCAAACGTCAACAGCTCGGCCAGGGCGTCATCGAGCGGACGCAGGGGTGGACGAGCGGATGTCTTCGCATTCATGGCTGCAGCTTCCTGGGCATCGGGCTCGATTCTCCCTCAGTTGGCCGCGCGCTCACCCATAGAGTTCCGGCTTGTACTCAAACCGGCCTGCGTTGTCGACGAGCCACTGCGCGACAGAATCCGGATCGTTGAGGTCCAGCACAGGCCGCAGTGTCTCCACCGGCAGCTGCTGCGGCGAATCGGTGGCGATCGCAACGATGAAGGCGTCTTCGGGGTAAAGCACCGGATTGCCGGCCGAGGCGCGCCACACTTCGATCTTCTGCAGGTCGCTCTGCTTGAAGCCTTCGACCAGCACCCAGTCCACGCCTTCGTAGAGCTCGCCGATGAGGTGGTGCACCGTCAAAGCCACCGGCTGCTCGAACTCGCGGATCAAGGCCAGGCGCAGGTCGGACGCCACGACCACTTCGAAGGCGCCTGCTTCCCGGTGCCGGTGGGTGTCCTTGCCCGGATGGTCGATGTCGAACTTGTGGTGCGCGTGCTTGACCACCGAGACGCGCAGCCCCCGCATCTTCAGTGCCGGAATCAGCAGCTCGACCAGCGTGGTCTTGCCCGATCCGGAAAAGCCGGCGAAACCGATGGCGTTCATGCGGGAAAAGTTCCGAAGAGCAGCCGCATCACCGGCTCAAGCGCAATGGCCGGCGATGAAGTCCTTCACCACCGCCGCATCCGCGGGCAACACAGTGACGCGCTTGGGCAGCTGTTCGATGCCTTCGAAGCGGGCCGGCCGGTCGGGCTCGCGGCCGAGCGCCTCGACGATGGTCGCGGCAAACTTGATGGGCAGCGCCGTCTCCAGCACGATCATCGGCACGCCGGGGCGCACGTTCTGGCGCGCCACCTTCAGCCCGTCGGCGGTGTGCGTGTCGATCATGAGTTCAAAACGCCGGTAAGTGTCACGGATGGTGCCCAGCCGATCGGCGTGGGTGCTCTTGCCGCTGACGAAGCCGTAGCGTTCACGCACGCCGCGGAACGCGGGCTCTGAACTCAAGTCGAATTTCCCGGCGCTGACGAGTTCGCGGCCGAACAGATGCTGCACGCGCTCGCCATCGCGCCCCAGCAAATCGTAGACGAAGCGCTCGAAGTTGCTCGCCTTGGAAATATCCATCGACGGGCTGGAGGTTTCGTGCGTGTCGCTGCTGGAACGCACCCGGTA
>JAQGMT010000253.1 GCA_028292185.1 Ramlibacter sp.
CCGAACTGGTTCCGAACGTGGGCAACATCGCGCTGTTGCAGCGTGCCGAGGCGGTCGGCTTGTTGCCCGCGGGCGTGGGCGACGCCGCGGCGCGCGCTTATCGTGAATTGAGGCGCGTGCAGCACCAAGCGCGGCTCAATGAGCAGCCAACCGACGTCGCCGCATCCGCACTCGCGACCGAGCGGCAAGCGGTGCTGGCGCTGTGGAACTGCGTGTTTTCCCGAACTTGAGCCGCTTCTTTCTTTACTTCGCCGGGTTTGCGCTGGCCGGCTTGGCGGGCTGGGTGGAGTCGACCTTCGACCACCCCACGATCGAACAGATCCTCTTTCACCTTTACTACTCTGAGCGGGTGGCGATGAAGATGAGCCACGTTTTTCTGCTCACCTTCATGGGCGACGTGGTCGTGTTTCCGCTGTTGTTCGCCGTCATGGCGGCGCTGGTGCACATCGGCGCAACTCGGCTCTGGCCGGCGAGCGCCCGCTGGCCTCTCGCTGTTCCGGGCCTGGTGTTGGTGGCTGGCTTGACGGCGATCCTGCTGCAACTGTCCGCCTTTTCGTATGCGGCAGCGCACCTGGCACCCGATCGATTTGCGCAGCAGTACGTCGAGCCGAGCAGCGTTCGCCTGGTGCCCGGTAAGCCGCGCAATTTGGTTCTGATCTACGTGGAAAGCATGGAAGAAGCCTACGGCGACACCGCGCGCTTCGCGCATGACTTGCTGGCGCCGATCCGCGCCGCCGGCGGGGAGAGTTTCGCTGCCTACCGGCAGGTGCCCGGCGTTCGCTGGACCATCGCCGGTATCGTTGCCACGCAATGCGGTGTCCCGCTTCGCATTTACAGCGAGCGCGATATGAAGAACGCGGACAAGCGGCGCACTTTCCTGCCAGGTGCCGTGTGCCTGGGGGACATATTGCAGGCACACGGATACCGCAACGTGTTCTTGGGCGGGGCGCCACTGTCGTTCGCGGGCAAGGGCGCATTTCTGCGCGACCACGGCTACCAGGAGGTCCACGGGCGCAACGACTGGAAGAAGGCGGGCGCTCGCACCGAGGAGTTCAGTGAGTGGGGCCTTTATGACAGCGGCTTGTTCGAGCGCGCCCGCGCACAGCTGGAATCGCTCGAGGCCGGCGGACGGCCTTTCAACCTGACGCTGCTGACGCTGGACACCCATAACCCGCGGGGGTATCTCTCCCCGTACTGCCGCGGCCGGGGTGCGCGCGAATTCGAAGACATCGTGTCCTGCACCAGCGAGCAACTCGCCGCGTTCGTCAAATTCATGCGCGACAAAGGCTACCTGAAGAACACCGTGGTCGTGATGCAGGGCGATCATCTTGCGGTGCCCAACCCTGTGTACGACAAATTGCAGCAAGGTGGCGAACGCCATATCTTCAATCGATTCTTCTTGCCGAAGCCACTCGCTTCCAACACCGATGAATTGGTCCACTTCGACCTGTTTCCGACACTGCTGGACTTGCTGGGCATGAAAGTCGTCGGTGGCCGGCTGGGCCTGGGTTATTCCGCAGTAGGAGACCCGGCGGTGCCGCGCCCCGCGAATCGCATGGAGAACTTGGATTTTCCCACCCTCAGCGGGTCGGCCCAGTACAAGAGACTCTGGCGAGAAACGCGGCCGAAGGAACCATGAAGCATTTCAAAGGCCGCCGCGCGTGATCGCCTGGCTTGCGGTTTGCGCCTCGCTGGGAGGGGGCAGCGTGCTGGTCGCCTGGCTCACCGGCGTGGCGCCGCCGGTGCCGGAATTTCCGGCGCATCCCCTGGCGTGGGAAGCGGCGGGCTGGGCCCGGCAACCGTGGACACTCTGGACTTCCGCCTGGGTCCACACCTCGCTGGGCAATCTGGGCGGGAACCTGCTGGCGATGGCCGGTCTTGGCGTGGCGGGGGCGGCCCTGGGTGCGCGGCGCCCGGCGGCGATCGCCTTGCTGGTTGCCTGGCCGGTGTCGACGCTGGCCTTGCTCGCTTGGCCGGAGGTCACGCACTACAGTGGCTTGGGCGGACCCATTCACGCCGCCGCCGCGGTACTGGGCGTGCACCTCGCGGCGCGTCCCGCGTTCAAACCGTTTTCACCGCTGCTGTTCGCGGCGCTCGGACTGAAGCTGCTGGCCGAGCGGGCATGGACGCAACCCGTGGCCTTCGACCCGAGCTGGGGCTTCAACGTGGTTTACGGCGCGCACTTGACCGGCGCGGTGGCGGGCGCAGCCTGCGGCGCCCTCGCGGTGCTGTTTTCACGCGGCCGGCACACGCACGCGCTCTAAGGTCAGCCGGCCGCGCGGATGCGCTGCACCAGCGCGCTGGTCGAGTAGCCCTGCACAAACGCAATGGCGAGCGCGCGGCCGCCATAGCTCTCGACCAGCCGCGCTTCGGCCAGTTTTGCCATGTCGTAGTCGCCGCCCTTCACCAGCACAGCGGGCCGGATCTCGGCGACCAGCTGCAGTGGCGTGTCCTCGTCGAACCAGGTGACCAGGCTGACCGACTCGAGAGCGGCCATCACCGCCGCGCGGTCCTGCTCGTTGTTCAGCGGCCGGTCCGCGCCTTTGCCGAGCCGCCGGGCCGATGCGTCGGTGTTCAGGGCGACCACCAGGCTCGCGCCCAGCTCGCGCGCCCGGGCGAGGTAGACCGCATGGCCGCGATGCAACACGTCGAACACGCCGTTGGTGAACACCACCGGCTGGGACAGTGCGGCAATCCGCGCGACCGCTTCCGTGCGGGCGACGATTTTTTGCAGAAAGGAAGGCGTGGGCATGCGAAGGCGCGGGTCAGCGGCGCGCGCAGCACCCCGCGCTCACGCGGTCTCCGGACCCACGGCGGCGTGCGGGCCGCGCTGCACGAGGGCCGCGGCCACCTCCTTGCGGAAGCGATTGAGTTCCTGGACGGTCTTGAAGCTGCGGTCCATCAGCAGGCTCATGTTGTGCAGGATGCGCTCGACCACCTTGCTTTCCCACACGGCGTCGAAATCGATCTGCTTGTCCAGCCAGTGCTCGAGCCACTCCGGATTCGGCAGGCGCGACTGGACGGTGTCGCGCGGGAACAAGCTCTTGTTCACGTGCAGGTTGGTGGGGTGCAGCGGCTGGGTGGTGCGCCGCGCGCTGGCCATCAGCACGCCCACCTTGCTGAATGCCGCCTTGGCCTCATCGCCGAACTTGTTGATGGCACGTTTCATGTAGCGCAGGTAGGCCCCGCCGTGCCGGGCCTCGTCCTGCGACAAGGTGGTGTAGATCTGCTTGATGACGGGCTCGGTGTGCCATTCGCTCGCTCGTCGGTACCAGTGGTTCAGCCGGATTTCGCCGCAGAAGTGCAGCATCAATGTTTCCAGCGGCGGCGCAGGCTCGAATTCGAAGCGCACCTCGTGCAGCTCTTTTTCGGTCGGCGCCAGATGGGGGCGAAAGCGCTTGAGGTATTCCATGAGCACCAGCGAGTGCTTTTGTTCCTCGAAGAACCAGATCGACATGAAGGCCGAGAAATCGCTGTCGTCCTTGTTATCGCGCAGGAACATCTCGGTGGCCGGCAGGGCCGACCACTCGGTGATCGCGTTCATCTTGATGGTCTGGGCCTGTTCGTCCGACAGTTTGGCCGGGTCGAACGACGCCCAGGGAATATCCCGGTCCATGTCCCAGCGGACGGCCTCGAGTTGCTTGAACAGTTCGGGATAGAGCATGCGGTCTTTCTTGGAGGCGCTATTTTAGTCGGCGGCGGCAAAAACCCTTGACAATGGGCCTTGTCTCGCGCCACCGATCGAATTCCGGAGAGCCGACACCATGCTGAAGACCTATCGCTTTGTCGCAGCGCTGCTGGCGCTGGCGTGGCTCGCGGCCCCGGCCACCAGTCAGGCCGAGGGCGCGCCGGCGGCGTGTCCGGCCACGTTGAACCACACCTTCGCGCGCCTGCAGGACGAAAAACCGCAGTCCTTGTGCCAGTACGCGGGCAAGGTGGTGCTGGTGGTGAACACCGCCAGCTATTGCGGCTTCACGCCGCAGTACCAGGGCCTGGAAGCCTTGTACGGCAAGTACCGCGAGCGCGGCCTGGTGGTGCTGGGCTTCCCGTCCAACGACTTCGAGCAGGAGAGCGGCGACAACAAGCAGATCGCCGATTTTTGCGAGAACACCTATGGCGTGAAGTTTCCGATGTTCTCCAAGAGCAGCGTGCGCGGGCCTCAGGCGAACGCGCTGTACCGCCAGCTGGCGCAGGCCACGGGCCGGCAACCGCTGTGGAACTTTCACAAGTACCTGATCGCCCGCAACGGGGCCGTGGTGACGAGTTACACCACCCTCACGACACCCGACAGCCCCGCGCTGGTCGGCGAGATCGAAAAGCAGCTCGCGGCTCGCTGAGCATCGGCGAAGCACCGCATCGATTGTGTGTTGGCAGCTCGTGGCTGCGCGACGGTTCACAAAAATTTACCTGCTTGTGCAGCGCAAGTCCGGAACCGCCAGCAGGCGCGTCACTCTATCTGGCACAAGGCAGGGCTTACTCAAGAATTCAAGTTATTGCTGCGAAGCCTTCCGGGAGCAGTAAGCCCGGATGAAATCCTGAAACGACTCTTCTCCTCCTCCCTCCCTCCCTCCTTCGTTTCGGGGCGCTTCGTAGCATTTTGTCTTTCACTCTGAAAACGCGCAGCGTTTTCAGAGTGGCGCAGTCAGATGAAAAAAGCCGGCAGAGCCGGCTTTTTTCATGGAGGGGCGCACTGCACGTTGTTACGTGCGCCAAAGGGTTAGGCGGGCTTGGTGTCGATGAAGCTCGCGCGCTGCATCAGTTTTTCGTGCAGCTTGTTCAGGTTCGGATGCGGCCCGCGCCAATCGATGTCGGGGAAGCGGAAGTCCAGGTAGCCCAGCGCGCAACCCACCGCGATATCGGCCAGGCTGAGATAGATGCCCGCGCAAAAAGGCTTCTCGCCCAGACCTTGGCTCATCGCCTTCACGCTGGCCTGCACCTTGGCCAGCTGCCGGTCGATCCAGGCCTGGCTGCGTTGCGTCTTGCTGCGGCCGTTCCAGTGCGCCTCCAGGCGCGCCATGATCGCTGCGTCGAGCACGCCGTCGGCCAGGGCTTCCCAGGTCTTGACCTCCGCG
>JAQGMT010000292.1 GCA_028292185.1 Ramlibacter sp.
GAATCTTGCACGGCCAGCCGCGAGCGCTGGCGGTTGCGGCCATTGCCCTGCGCCGCCATCGACTCGAAATGGACGCCGAGCAACTCTTTCAGGTCGGGCAGGAAAGGGCCGGACCAGGAGACCGCGAACATGACCCCGCTGGCATCGACAAACTCCCGCACGCTGGTGCCGGATTCCAGCTGGCGTTGCACCACGGTGTAGGTGGCGGACCCGGTGGACGCGGCGCTGGACTTGGCCGCGCCGACTTGCGCAGGCAAGGGGGCCGATGCCGCGCCCAACCCGGCCCAACTGCCGGTCATGAAAAAAGCGGCTGACAGCGCCGCCACCAGTGGCTTCACTGATCGCTCCCAATTGTTCGGGCTGATGATAGTGCTCGGCCAAAACCCGCGTGTTACGGCATGTGCCCGCTGGGGCCTTAGCCGCGGCCAGCCTGCGCCAAGCCTGCGTTGTACCAGCGCAGGTCGACGTAGCGCGCCGGATCCGGCGCCGGCGCGCCGGGCCTGGCTTCGAGTTCCTGGCGTATCTTGAGCACGTTGTCGAACCCGCGGGCGTCGAAGCGCGCATCGCGCACCAGGCCGTTGACGGGGTCCGTCAGCGCGGCGTAAGTCTGCGCGGCCACGTCCGGGGGGAGCTTCAGCTCCGCCGCCAGCAGGCCGGTGGCCTCCTGCCGATTCGCCGGCGCGATCGCCCAGCGAACCGATTCTATGTAGGCAGCGCAATACCGCTCGAGCAGCGCGCCGTTCGCATTCGCCCAAGTGCGCATCGCAAACGCGCCCGAGCCCTGGTAGGGGCCGAGCAGATCGCTCACCCGGCCCAGGCTGCGCAGTCCCGCGGCCTTGGCCTGCACCGAAAAGGGCGGGTTGAGCATGGTCGCGGCGTTGCTCTTGTCGTCGATCATCGCCCGAACGCGCTGGAAGGTGCCGCCCACCAGCTTCAGCTGGTACTCGTTGGGCTTGATGCCTGCCTGCAGCAGGATCATCTTGGCCTGCAGCGCATAGGCGGTATTGGGCGCATCCACGGCCAGCGTGCGGCCGCGCAGCTGCTGGATGCCGGCGATGTCCGACTGCACGAAGAATTCGTTCATGCTGTTGTCGCCGCCCATGAAGATCACGATGTCATGGCCGGCGACGTCTTTCATCGCAACGGCGTTGTCGATGGCCGAGTGCGCGATCTGGAACGCGCCGCGCGCCACGTCGTCGCGCAATTCCACCGAGTTCTGCGTGTACTGCAGGTCCACGTCCAGGCCGCGCTTGCTGAAGAAGCCCTTGTGCAAGGCGGTGAAGAGGGCGAGGTTCTGCGAGCCCGGAAAGACCTTCACGCGCAGCTTCGCCGTGACCGGGGGCGGGCCGGACGTCAGCGGAACATGGCTGGCGCAGCCGGTGACGAGCAATGCCCCCGCGGCAGTGACGTGGCGGCGGGTGAGTCCGGTGGATCTCGTCATGGCTTGTCTCCTTGTGGTTGGCTGTGCGAGGTATCGCTGGGCCTGATCACGAAAGTGTTTTCAGCACGTGCCGCGCCATCTGTTCGCGGGTACAGATCCACACCTCGGGGCTGCGTTTGACGATACCCATGATCTCGTCGTACACCCACGCGCCGGAGGGGCGACCCATCACGTGCGTGTGCGCCGTCACGTCCAGCATCAGCGGCGCGGTCTCGCGGTCGCGCAGCGCGGCAAAGGTGTCATTGAAGATGTCCAGCATGTGGCGAGGCCCGTGCCCATAGCGCACGCAGATCGGCAGGTCGTTGACATCCATGGTCAGCGGAATGCCGGCGATGCGCTTGCCGCCGAAGTCCATGACATACGGCCGATCGTCGTCGTTGACGTCGCCGTGGTGGGTGTAGCCGGCTTCGGCCAGCAGTCGCGAACTCGCCAGGCTGCCGGTGCCGCGCGGGCTGATCCAGCCGGTGGGCGCGACGCCCGCGGTTGCGGCCAGCAGCTCGTGATTGCGGCGGATGTTGGCGCGCTCGGCCTCTTCGTCGAAGTACACCGGGATCACGTCCATGCCCCAGGAGTGATTGACGATTTCGTGGCCCAGCTGCGCGATGCGCTGCACGGTCGCCGGGTCGCGTTCGCAGATGACGCCGTTGACCATCACACTGGTCTTGACCTGGTGCTTTTCGGCGATGGCCAGCAGGCGGTGGATGCCGCGCACCAGCCCGAAGCTGGCCCAGGAATGCGCGTTGGTGTCGAAGAAGCCCGGCTTGAGCACGTTGCCCATCGGCCCGATGCCAGGCGCCTGCCCGTCCGACCATGCCTCGTAGGCGATGTTGAAGATCACCGCCAGCCGCTTGCCGCCGGGCCAGCGAAAAGTGTCGGGCAGACGCGTGACGATGGGCTGCATCGGCAGGCTTACTCCTCGTCCACCACCGGATTGGAGAGCACGCCGATGCCCTCGATCTCGATTTCGATCTTGTCGCCCGCCTTCATCCAGACCGGCGGCTTGCGCGCATAGCCCACGCCGGAGGGCGTGCCCATCACGATGAGGTCGCCCGGCTCCAGCGTGATGGCTTCGGTGACCAGGCACAGTGTCTCCACCACCGGAAAGAGCATGTTGCTCGTGTTGTCGCTCTGCATCACCTCGCCGTTCAGGCGCGACTCGATCTTCAGGCCGACGGCGCCCGGCGGCAGGTCGGCGGCGGGCACAAACCAGGGACCGAAGGCGCCGGTGGCATCGAAGTTCTTGCCGATGGTCCATTGATTGGTCTTGCGCTGGTAGTCACGCAAGCTGCCGTCGTTGAAGCACGAATAGCCGGCCACCGCATCGAGCGCGTTGGCGGGGGTGAGATGGCGCGCGCGCTTGCTCACCACCAGCACCAGCTCGGCCTCGTAGTCGAGCTTGTCGGACACGCGCGGACGCACCAGCCCCTGGCCGTGGCCCACCAGCGAGGTCGGGACGCGCAGGAAGATGCTTGGATACTCCGGGCGCGCATGGCCGCCTTCCTTGGCGTGGTCGGCGTAGTTCAGGCCCAGGCAGATGATCTTGCGCGGGTCGGGCACCGGAGGCAGGAACTTCGCCGAAGCGACCGGCACGCGCGCGCCGCTGGCGCGCGCTTTCCCGGCCAGCGCGTTCCAGTCGGGCCCGCTGCCGATCAGCGCGGTGAGGTCGTTGGTGCCGGCGGCCGCGCCGAGGTCGATCAGCTGGTCGGCCTCCACGAAACCCAGCCGGGGCTGGTTGTTGCCGGGGGCGAGAAATAAGGCGATGCGTTGCATCAGTCGTCCATTAAAAGGGGATTGGATGAGGCCGGTCGGAAGTCGGGGATTCTAAGCTGCGCATTTCGGCGCGAAAGCGGTGGTTTCCTGGGAGGTGCCGCTACCGTCCGTCTGTTTCGAGCTTGCGGACTACAGCGCGATAGCTCAGCAGGGCGCACGCTAGCTCAGCAACGAGGAGACTGAATGCCAAACCCCACCGTCACGGCCATCACCGAGCGCTTCGAAGGCGTGGCAGCCGACGTGCTCGAGGACATGATCCTGGAGCTCGAACAGAAGAACCACGTCAAGGTCAAGGACCTCGAAGTCACGCTGATACCGGACCAGGGCAGCGAAGTGCCGCCCGCCGTCGAGGTAACGGTCACGCTCGAGCCTTAACTCGGCGCGCCTCAGAAGCGGTAGGCAACTCCGGCGCTGATGTAGTTGTTCCATCGGCGCTGCACCAAGGGACTGTCCGCGAGGTCGTTGCTCACGCGCCGGCCCTCCACGCTGCCGACCACAACCCACTTGGGCGCCAGGTCCACCGACCAGAGCAAGCCCACGCTGGTGTTCAGCCAGCCGCTGCCCGGCTGGAACGCAGCCAAACCCGAAGCGACCGACTGCTGCGGCGTGATGCCGTAATAGGCAGCGGCCGATTTCGCGTTGCCCCAAATCGCCTGCGTGAAGACGCCGGCGGCAAAGCGGCCGCTTTGAAACACGCCGGCGCTCAGCCGCAGGTCCGCTTGAGTTCCCAGGTCGGAGTCGATGTTCCTGCGCAGCCGCCCGAGCAGCGTGATCGGCATCGGGCCGAATGAATGGTCCCACTCGACGTGCAGCCCGATCGACCCGCCGCGGCTGATACCGGGAAGGTTGC
>JAQGMT010000303.1 GCA_028292185.1 Ramlibacter sp.
GTCGGGCGTGTTCGACACCGGCTCCGCGCCGGCATTCAGCAGTACTTCCCGCACATCGGGCAGCGCGACGATCAGGGCCAGCTCCTTGCCCAGGCGCTCGCGCACCGCCTTGGGCATCTTCGAGGAACCCAGCGCCGCGAACCAGTCCTCGCCGTCGTAGCCGTGCACGCCGGCCTGCGACAGCGTGGGCACGTCGGGCATGAACTTCTTGCCCGCCGCGGAGCTGCTGGCCAGCACCAGCAGGCGGCCGCTCTTGGCCAGCGGCAGCACGTTGGGCGCCGGCGCGAACGCATACGTCAGCCGGCCGCCGATGATTTCGGTCATGGTCTCGGGCGTGCCGCGCTGCGGGATGTGCTGCGCGTCGAAACCGGCCATCTTGGCGAACACGGCACTGTGCAAGTGCGCGGTGCTGCCGACGCCGGCCGATCCGTAGTTCACCCCGGTGCGATCCGCCTTCGCCGCCGCGACGAGTTGCGCAACGCTGTTCACGTGCAAAGCGGGCGACACGACCAGGAAGCTCGGCGCCTTGGCGAGCAGCGCGATGCCGGCCATGTCGCGTTCCGCCACGTAAGGCAGCTTGTTGTCCAGCGCGGAGCGGACGCCCAGGGCGCTGGGTGCGAACAGGATCGTGTGTCCGTCCGGCTTCGCCGCGAGCAGCGCGGACGCGCCGATTACGCCGCCGGCGCCGGCACGGTTTTCCACGATCACCGGCACGCCGAGCGCCGCCTCGAGGTGGCGCTGCACCGCCCGCGCAATGATGTCCGTGGTGCCCCCGGCGGTTGCGGGCACGAGGATGCGCACCGGCACGTCCTTCTGCGGGAATGTGCCGGGGTCCTGCGCCGAAGCGGCCGTGCAGGCCGCGAGCAGGGTTGCGAGAGCGAGCCGTCGAGTGAACACCGTGGAACTCCTTGTGAATTGCACCCGCGGGCGCGCGGGACTGACCATTCGATTACGCGATGTGCGGTGCCGATGCCGGCTGGTTGGCCTTGGCCCACTCCACCAGCCATCCTGCGGTGCCCCCGTGCATCACCAACTCCTGCAGCTCGGGCGGCAGCGGCGCGAAGGTGCGCGTCAGCCCGCGCGTCTGGTTAACGAATTCGCCGGTGGAGAAATCCACCTTCAGCAGGTCACCCGTCTCGCACGCGTCCAGTACGCCGGCGCAGGGACTCAGCACGCGCAAGCCCTCGCCGATGGCGCCGCGATACGCCTGCACCGGCATCGACTCGCACAGCAGACCCAGGCCGAGCGCACGCATCGCGATGTAGCCGGGCACCTTGGGGCCCATGCCAAAACGCCGGCCGGCGACGACAATGTCGCCCGGCTGGCACTCGCCGGCGAATTTCGGCGCGATCTGTTCGAACAGGTGGGGCGTGATCTTGGCGGGATCGGTCTCGCGCGCGGTGATGAGCCGCAGCGGCACGATGCCGTTGGCGTGGGGAACGTCGTGCCCGAGTTTCAGGCAACGGCCGCGCAGCGTCCAGAAGCTGTCAGGCATAGCAGGTCTCCAGCATATCGAGCACGGCGGCATCGGGGCTCATGGTGCGCGCGTCGGTGATGCGGCCCATCACGGCCGACGCCGCCACCGTGGCCGGGCTGCCGAGGAACAGGCTGGCGTCGCGCGGACCGAAGCGTCCTGTGTTGTTGTTGGTGGCGGTGGAGATCGACACCTCGCCCGAGGCGACCGGGCCCACCACCGCGTCGTTGCAGGGGCCGCAGCCGGCCGGCAGCACGATGGCCCCCGCGTCGAGGAACACCTGCATCAGGCCGTCCGTCAGTAGGCGCCGGGTGGAACGCTCGGAGCCCGGCACCACGAACAGGCGCGTGCCGGCCGAGAGCCGGCGTCCCTTCAGGATGCTGGCCGCTATCAGCAAGTCGTCGTACATGCCCGATCCGCACGAGCCGATGAAGGCATGGTCCACCGCGGTGCCGACCGCTTCGCCGATGTCGGTGGCCCGGCTGACGTCTCCGGGCAGCACCACCTGCGGGCCGATATCGGCCAGGTCGATGGTGGCGGTGGATTCGTAAACGGCATCCTGGTCCGGGTACACGGTGTGCAGCGGCCGCTTGGCGCGCGATTGGGAGTATTCGACGATGCGCTGCGAGGGCGGAACGTAGACGCCCGCTGCCCGCATTTCGGTTGCGGTGCTGCACAGCGCGACGCGTGCGCCGAGCCCGAACTGATCCAGGTCGCCGGCGTATTCGAGCACGCGGTAATCCAGGTCGAACGGCAGTCGGCCTGCCGCGATGCTGCGCGCCAGGTAGAAGCCGACGTCGCGCCCGTACACGCCGGTGGCGAGTTGACCGCGCAGTTCCAGCCGCACGCTCTGCGGAACCGGAACCCAGGTGGTGCCCGTGGCCAGCACGCGCGCGATCTCGCCCCCCACGCGCAGCCCGAATGCGCCGACCGCGCCGGCGTTGGTCGCGTGCGTGTCGTTGTCGAAATAGAACATGCCCGGCACCACCAGCCCATCCTCGAGCGGGAAGATGTGGCCGTGCCCGCCGCGCCCGACGTCGTAGAAATTCTGGATGCGCCACGTCTTGGCCGCCTGGCGGTTGAAGGCACCGCGCTGCGCCGCGCGTTCGCTGCCGTACAGCACGTCGTGGTCGCTGACCATCATGGTGCGGTCCGGCGCATGCAGGCGCGTGATGCCGGCGGCGTCGAGCGCCTTCTTGGCGTCGGTGACGAGCGCGTCATGGATCATCACCATGTCCGGCTCGGGATACACCAGGGTGCCCGCGCTCACGCCGGCGCGGTGGAGCTCGTCGCGGCTGACGCGGCCCAACACTTTTTCGATCGCGGTGAATCCCATGCGGCCCTTCCGAAGTCCGTGCCAATCACACCCAATGTAGACCGACGCCAGCCATAAGTAAAATTCAGATTCGTGAACCGCTCTTCATGATCCTTTATGAATTTGAATCTGCACCAACTCGACGCATTCGTGCGGGTCGCCCGGTTCGGCGGCTTCTCGCGGGCGGCCGCCCAGATGCACGTGAGCCAGGCCGGCTTGAGCATCCTGGTGCGCAAGCTCGAACAGCGGCTCGCGCTGACGCTGTTCGAGCGCACGACGCGGAACGTGACGCTGACTGCCGCGGGGAAGGCGGTGCTGCCGATCGCCGAGCGCATGTTGCAGGACGGGCACGCGCTGCTGCACCACGCGCACCTGCTCCCCGACAGCCATAGCCACCGCATCGTCTTCGCGCTGCCCCCGCTCCTCGCGGCCACTGTGCTGCCGCTGGCGCTGGAGCAGTTCCAGCGGCAACAGCCCGGCGCGGTGGTGATCTTCCGCGAATGCGTGCGCGAGGAGCAGATCAGCCGGATCTTTTCACGCGACGTCGATTTCGCGCTGGGTTTCGGCGTGGAGCCGAATGCGCAACTGGATTGCGAGCCGGTCGGCAAGGACGAGATGTGCGTCGCGGTGCCCAGCGATCATCCGCTCGCCGCGCGAACGAGAGTCCGCTGGAGCGACCTGGGCGGGCACCCGATCATCATCAATGCGCCCGGCAGCGGCGCGCGCACCGTGGCCGAGAACGCGTTCGCGACCGCCGGCGAGACGCTGCGGCCGGCCTTCGAGACCAGCAACCATCTCACGGCCGTGGAACTCGCGCGCCGGGGCCTCGGCGTGGCGGTGGTGTCGTCATGCGTGCGGCCCCTCGCGGACTCGATGGGCATTGCGGTGCGTACGCTGTCAGCACCCGCGGCGTCCCGTTCCCTGCAACTCGCCCGCCGCCGGGGCAGCACGCTGAGCAGCTCGGCTTCCACATTCGTGGAGTTGTTCGCGAAGGTGCTCGCCGCGGCACAGCGCGCGTCGCCGCGCGAGAAGCGGCGCGCCTGAATGGCTCGCTCGGCGAACTGCTGCTCAATCTAGAACTTGCATTCGGCCACGAACCCGCCATCCGCCGATCCGATCGGGCCTGGTCCGGTTTGAATCAAGACGCTGTTCAAGACGCTATCGCCACGTCCCACCGGCAGGGCATTGAAAGTCATAGTGGTCTGACTTCCGTCGAGGGTGACCTTGGCTGTCAGCAAGGCGGAGCCGGGGATCGGTCCCGGCGATACGGAAAATGTGCCGATTGCCTGCAGTTGTGCTTCCGTCGAGGCACTCCCGGCGGGATTGAGCAGGACGATGTTGGCCGCAAAGGTCTTGGCCCCAAAGTCGAAAGTGCCCAGGGTGGTGACGCCCCACCCCGGCCCCGGGTTGTGGCCATACAGGTAGGTAAAGGGGTATGACCAGGTCCCGGCAAATCCGCAAGTACCCCGATCGGGGAAGGTGTTCTGAGCGCCAAAAGCAGCCGCGCACGTTGAAAGGGCGGCGCAACAAAATAGTGCTCTGAGAATAGTTTTCGGTGTCATGGCAAAACTCCAGGTTGGTTAAATCCACACGGAAGCGCGTTGGCGTTTAGGCCTTTCGCAGGTAATGCGGCAGCAAGTATTACCCAATCACCCTTTGGTGTCATCCCCCGAATGAGCGATGACTCGGTGGTTCCACATCGATAAGCACTGGGGCGAGGAGAGAAGATGGAGCGGTCAACGCTCACCGACAGGTAAGAGGCCAGCGCTTTCGGTTGTGTTCAGCGCGGCCCGCTGACCAGATCCATGCGCCGGCGGATTCGCTCGGCGTCCTCGCGCCGGCCGGCGCGCTCGGCGCGCTGCGCCTGCACGCCCAGCCATGTCAGCAGCGGACGGCGCCAGCCCTGTTGCGATGCCGTGTCGGCGGCCAGGGCCACCACCTCCGGTGAGGCGCGGCCCATGCGAAACAGCACACCGGCAGCGACCAGGCGCGCCAGCGGATCGGCGATCGCCTGCACCGCGGCGGCGTCTTCGCGTCCACCGGCGACGGCGCGGTGCTGCGCGGGCAACAGGGGGACGTCCGCGGGCGTGATGTGGCCGGCGAGGTAGTCCGCGTAGGCGCGTTCGGCGGGCGGCGCGTCGCCGCGCAAGCGCTCGAAGCCGTCACACGGATCGAGCACGAGGCTTGCCACCGCCACCGCACAACGCGTGAGCTCGGCCCGCGCCACCAGCCCCGGTTGGCCGGTGGCGGCGAGTTCGGTGCGCGCCTGCTCGAACTCCACGGCCTCGACGCGCGCGTCGCCCTTGAGGTAGGCCGACGTGTATCGCGCCAGGGCGTCGTGCGAATTGGATTTCCAGTCCGGTGGGGGCGGCTGGCTGCCGCACGCGGCCAGCAGTCCGGCGCACGCAATACCGACAAGACGGATCTTCATGGCAACTTCACCTCGGTGTCCTTTGCAAACGGCCATTTGCGATTGAGCTGGTCGATCATGCCCTCGACCTTGTGCAGGTTGGCCTCGACTTCCGCGCGCAAGCCGCCCAGGTTGTTGGTGGCGCCGCGCACGTCGGCTCCGATGCCCTGCGCCTCGACCACGAGCGCGTCGACTTTCTTCAGGCTCGCCCGGGTCTCGGCCAGCAACTGATTGAGCTGCAGGACGGTGCCGCGGGCTTCCTTCGCGAGGCCATCGGGCCCAAACACCTGCGTGTCGGCTTTCGCGGTGAGCGCATCGAGCCGGGCGAGCAAGGTGTTCGCGCGGTCGAGTGCGGTGACGAGCTTGCGCGCGTCGGCGTCGTTGCCGAACGCTGCGCCCAGCACACCGCCCGGCCCATTGAGTTTCTCGGTCGTGGCGCGCAGGTTGTCCAGCGTGGTGCGCAAGGCGGCGTCCTGCGCCGTGATGGCGGCGAGGTTCTCCAGCGTCTGCTTGGCGGCCGAGAGGACCTGCGGCAATTCGGCCGTCGCGTCGCCGCGCAGCACCGGGCGCCTGGCACCGGGTGGCAGCGGCGGGTCGGCGGGCTGGCCGGTGAAGGCCTTGATGGTCGTGCCGCCGACCAGGCCGCGCTCGAGGGTGAAGACGCTGGAGGTGCGCAACCAGTGCGCGTCCGCGCTCGGCACGTCGACCACGATGTGCGCGTTGCCCGGCTCGGCCAGCTCCAGGCGCCGCACGCGCCCGATCGGAAAGCCCGCGAAGGTCATGTCCATGCCGACCACCACGCCTTCGGCGTCGTCGGCCACCAGCACCAGGCGCTGCGTCGGCTCGAAGACCCCGCGGGCATACAGCAGGTACAGCACGGACCCGGCGATGAGCGCGACCGTGAACAGCAGCAGCAACGCCGCCTTGAACTGGAGGTGGCGCACCGGGCGCGGGCCCGCGTCGGGCTCGGAGCCGGCAATGGGTGTTGTGGGTTCGGCCATTCGGCACTAATAGTAATTGCCGGCCAGCGACGCGGATTCCAGCAGCAGCAGCACGGCGAACATGCGCACCAGGCCCTGCAGGGCCGCGCTCTCGCGCGAGCCGCCGCCTTCCAGGTCGTACAGGCCCGAGGCCATCGGGATGATCGAGACCGCCACGCTGAAGAAGAAAGTCTTGAGAAGGAACACCAGCGAGACGGCGGGATTGAAGACGCGGCCGAATACACGGGTGTACGCCGGCACGCCGGCCGCCGTGAAGCCATACACCGCGAAATAGGCGAGCACCAGTGCCACGATGCAGCTGAGCGCCGCCAACGTCACGGTCGCGTAGATGCCGGCCAGCGCCCGAGGCAGCGCCTGCGTGACGATCGGATCTTCCCCCGCGCCGAGCAGCGCATCGAAGCGCC
>JAQGMT010000311.1 GCA_028292185.1 Ramlibacter sp.
GCCGCCCGACGATCAGCATCGCAATCATCGTGCCTATGCCACGCGGCGCCGTCACTTCACCCGTGTACACCACGGGGTAGTCCATCAGGCTCTGCAGGAAGGTCGGCAGCAGCGCCATCGTTCCATAGAGCACCACGCCCACCAGGAAGCCGAACATGGAACTGGTGACGAAGTTGCGGTCCTTGAGCAGGTCGCGGTTGACGAAGGAGATGCCTTTCACGGTGAAGGTGTGCGCCGCGAAGAATGCGAAGGCCGCCACCGCCACCGCCGCTTCGAGCTGGATTTCGAGCGAGTCGAACCAGTCGAGCAATTCGCCGCGATCGAGCAGCATCTGCAGCGCGCCGATCGCGACGCTCAGCGCCACGAACCCGAACACATCGAGCCGCTCGCTCTTCGGCCGGCTTTCAGGCATGTAGCGCACGATGCCCCACAGCGCGAACAGGCCCACCGGCAGGTTGATGAAGAACACCCAGCGCCAGTCGAAATTCTCGGTCAGCCAGCCGCCCATCATGGGCCCGAGGATGGGCCCGACCATGATGCCGGCGCCCCAGACGGCCATCGCCGAGCCGACCTTCTCCGGCGGATTGATGTCCAACAGCACGGCCTGCGACAGCGGCACGAGCGCGGCGCCGAACACGCCTTGCAGCAGCCGCGCAGCGACGATCCCCACCAGCGAAGTCGCCAGCCCGCACAGCGCGGACGCCACCGTGAAGCCGATCACCGACACGATGAAGACCTTGCGCCGGCCCCACTGCGTGCACAGCCACCCGGTGATCGGCAGCGCGATCGCCGAGGCGACGATGTAGGAAGTGAGCACCCAGGTGATCTGGTCTTGCGAGGCCTGCAAGCTGCCCTGCATGTGCGGCAGCGCGACGTTGGCGATGGTGGTGTCCAGCGCCTGCATGATGGTGGCCAGCATCACCGAGAGCGTGATCATCCCGCGGTGCGGGAAGTTGTGGGTGCCGGGGGCCGCGGTGCTCATTCGGTCTTCCCCTCATCGAGCAGCCGCATCAGGCCGGCCCGCGCCTTGCCGAGCAGCGCGATCAGCTGCGTGCGCTCGCTGGCGGACAGCGTCGCCAGTGTCTGTGCGCTGAGTTCGTCGCCAATCGCGAGCGCGCGCTCCAGCGCCTTGCGCGCGCGCGGCTCGAGGTGCAGGTGGTTCGCGCGCCTGTCGTTCGGCCGCGGCTCGCGCCGGATCCAGCCGGCCGCGGCCATGCGGTCGCACATGCCCGCCACCGCCATCGCGCTCAGGCCGAGCTTGGCCGCCAGTTCCGCCTGCGACAGCGCCTGCGGACCCTCATGCGCGGCCAGCACCGCCAGCACGCGGCACTGCGCCTGCGACAGGCCGAGCTGCTGGCGGCCGAGCACATCGAATTGAAGAGAGTAGAGGCGGCCGATCTCGTTGACGAGAAATCCGAAACGGCGATCGAGGGCGAGCTTCATAAGCCCGCTTATTATAAGCAGGCTTACTATTTCTTGTGGCTGTCAAGGTACCGGAAGATTTCCGTATGGTCGGCCTGCGGCGGCAGGGCACCGGCCGCGTCGTGCCAAAGCCCGACCAGGTGCCGGCCCAGCTCCATCGGCTGGCCGACGTCTTGCGCCAGCTTGAGAGCGGTCGCCAGGTCCTTGTCCATCAGCCGCAGCGAAAAGCCCGCGTCGAACTTCCCGGACAGGATGAATTGCTTGAGCTTGTTCTCGGTGGAGTTGTTGCGGCCGGTGGAGCTGTTGAACACGTCGGTCATCACCGCCGGGTCGAGCCCGAAGGCCTGCCCCACGATGAGCGCCTCGGCGGCCGCGACCAGGCCCGCCGCCGACACATAGTTGTTCAGCGCCTTCACGGCGTGGCCGGCGCCGGGCCCGCCCACGTGCCTGATCGTCTTGCCCATGGCTTCGAACAGCGATTGGCAGCGGGTCGCGATGGGCTCCGGGCCGCCGACCATGATCGCCAGCGAACCGTCCACCGCTCGCTTGACGCCGCCGGACACCGGCGCATCCAGCATGTGGATGCCCTTGGCGGCAAGTTCGCCGGCGAGCTGGCGGGTGCGGCCGGGCTCGGAGGAACTCATGTCGATGACGACCGAATCCGGCTGCAGCAGGGTGAGCAGACCTGGCGCCGCATCCGAGCCGCGCACCACGGAATCGACCGCATCGGAACTGGGCAGCATGGTGATCACGACGCAGGCGGCCGCGAAATCCGTCAAGCCTGCCGCCTGCGTGACCGTGGGGTTGGCCTTCAGGAATGCCTGGACCGCGGCGGCCGCGGTATCCGCCACCAGGAGCGTGTGGCCGGCAGCCGCGAGCCGGCCGGCCATCGGCATGCCCATCATGCCGAGCCCGATGAAGCCGATGGTCTGAGTCATTGCGTGTGGGTCTCCATGCTAGTCTTTGAACCGCAGAGGCGAGACCACGCAGTGCGAAGCCGCCTCACAGCCCACAGTCTATTAGCTGAACCATGGCCGCGCCCCAGATCCCCGTCGCCGCTTTGTTGGCACTGCTGCCGCTGGTCGCATGGCGGATGTACGCGCGCATGCGCCGCATGATCGGCCGCCAGCGGCTGACCCGCCTGCGGCCGTGGCTGACGCTGCTCATGTTTCCGCTGCTGCTGGCACTGCTCGCAGTCGCGGCGCGCGCGCATCCGGAGCGGCTCTGGTTTCTTGGCATCGGCGTGGCGCTCGGCGGCGCAGTGGGCGTGTTCGGGCTGAAGATGACCGGCTTCGAACGCACGCCCCAAGGCTTGTTCTACACGCCCAACGCGTACCTGGGCATCGGGCTGTCGCTGCTGCTGATCGGACGCGTCATCTACCGCTTGGTCGAGGTGTTCGTGTTGGGCGTGGTGCCCGCACCGGCCGAGCCCAATGAGTTCGCGATCACGCCGCTCACGCTCGGCGTGGTGGGGCTGCTGGCGGGCTACTACATCGTGTACGCGGCGGGGCTGGTGCGAGGGCGCTTGACGCTGCTGCGCGGGCCCATCGGCAAACCCGGCGGCAAGGCATAGAATGCGCGGACCGTGGCTCCGCAATCCCTCCACCGCCTTGCCGCACCCCGCCTCGCGTGGGTGTTGTGGCTCGCCATGCTGCTGCCGCTGGCGCAGATGGCCGCCAACTGGCACGCCCAATCGCATTGGGACACCGAGCGCTCGACTTCCACCAAAGACCTGCTCGCCAGCGCCCACTGCGGCGTTTGCCTGAGCGCCGCGGCGGTCACGGGCGGCGGGGCCGCCAGTACCCCGCTCGTCGTCGCGCA
>JAQGMT010000324.1 GCA_028292185.1 Ramlibacter sp.
TGGGCGGCGAGGTGGGCAAACAGCTTGCCGAAATGAGCCTCGACCCGATCGGCGGCACACCGATGGACTATTCGGATGCAATCCGCAAGGATGCCGTCGTGTACGCGAAGATCATCAAGGCGGCCAACATTCAGCCACAGTAAGCACCGCACCTGGAAGCAGCGTACGAGCGCCGCGCGGTGCCTAGGGCACACCTGCCTCGGTGGCCGCTCCGGCGGCCGTTTCAGCCAGCCGAGTGAAGAAGCGCGAACCGTGCAGGACCGAGCGGGCGATCTCGATGATCACCTCGATGCCAGGCCCGTACTCCTCCTTTAGATACGAGGCGTAGTACGGTGTGGGCGCAAGCTGCGGCTTCGCGGGCAGGACCCGCAGCTCGCCGGCGGCGAGTTGCTCGCGCAGGATCGCGACCGGCAGCACGGCGACGGCGTGGCCGGCGTGCACCAGCCGCAGCATCAGCGAGAGCGAGTTGCAGCAGTTGACGCCGTCGAAATCCTGGCCCCCGCTGTGCAGCCACTTGTGGACGATGCCGTTGAGCGTGGACGGCGGCGAGTTGGTGACGATCGGCAACTTGGCCGCGATGGCGGGCACGAACAGCCCGTCCGGCACCTCCATGTCGCGCGAGGCCAGCCACTGGAACTCCACCCATCCCAGCAGTTCGTCGATCACGTGGGAGGCGGCGCCGGAGTTGGTGTGCAGTGCGATGTCCAGTTCGCGCTTGCGCAGCTTCTCCGTCAGCACGCTGCCGACGTCGATGATCAGTTCGACGATCAAGCGCGGGTGGCGCAACTTCAGCTGCGTCAGCACCTCGGTCAACGCCACCATCGCCGTGGATTCGTCCGAACCGAGGCGCAGCACGCCCTCCAGTGGAGCGGTGGCGACGCCGAGTTGCTCGAACTCCTTGCCCGCGTTCAACACGCGCTCGGCGTGGGCGAGCGCGTTGCGGCCGGCAACCGTGAGCTGCACGCGCTGGTTCTTGCGCGAGAACAGTTCCAGGTTCAACGCGATCTCCAGCTCCTTGATGCGCGAGGAGACGGCGGGCTGGCTGAAATTCAGGTGGTTCGCCGCCGCGTGGATGCTCCCGAGCTTGGCTGTCCAGTAGAACGCCTCGATCTGGCGCAGGGTAAACCGCATGATCCAGAAATTCTATCAACCAGCCTTTGAAGAATCCGTTTTTCTTCGGGCAAGCGTCACGATAAATTGAGAGCTTCTCCTTCCACGCCATCCCCCATGACAACTTCCCAACTGCCGCCGGCGACCGCTCTTCCCCTGGACAGCGCGAGCGATCTGTCACGGGCGCTCGCCACCGGCGAGCTCACCTCGGTTGCCATCGTCACCGCCTGCCTGGCCCGCATCCGCGAGCACAACCCGTTCCTGCACGCGTTCAGCGAGGTCTTCGAAGGCGAAGCGCTCGCTGCCGCCGAGGCGGCGGACCGGATGATGCGCGCCGGCTATCGCCTGGGCCCGCTGCACGGCATCCCGGTTGCGGTGAAGGACCTGATGGACATCGCCGGCAAGGTCACCACCAATGGGTCGCCGCTGTTCGCAAAGCGAATCGCGCAACGCAACGCCCGCATGGTGGACCTGCTGCAGGCGGCCGGCGCCATCATCGTCGGCAAGACCCACATGGTGCAGTTCGCGCTCGGCGCGTGGGGCACCAATGAACACATGGGCACGCCGCGGAACCCCTGGGACCACGCCACACACCGCACGCCTGGCGGCTCGAGCAGCGGCTCGGCCGTCGCCGTCGCCGCCGGCCTGGTGCCGCTGGCGATCGGCTCGGACACCGGCGGCTCGGTGCGGGTGCCCGCCGCCTTCTGCGGCATCACCGGGTTCAAGGCGACGGCGGGCCGCATCGACAGCACCGGCGTGGTGGCCCTGAGCACCACCCTGGACAGCATCGGCGTGTTCGCCCGGGCCGCCAAGGATGCAGCCCTGCTGTACGCGGTGCTGGCTGAAGATCGCTCGCTGCCATCGCAAGCGCCAACCGCCCCCGGCTCGCAGGCCTTTGCCGGACTGCGCCTGGCGCGGCTGGGTCGGTCCGACCTGGTGGGCGTCGAGCAAGACGTGCTCGCAGCCTACGAGGCAGCCATGCAGGTGTTCGTACAGGGCGGCGCGCAGGTGACCGTCATTGCAATGCCGCGTCCGCTGGACACCTTTGCGCAGACCACCAGCGCGATCATGCTGACCGAAGCGGCCGTCGAACACGGCGAGCTCGCGGCCGACGCCGCGGCCGCGATGGACACTTCGGTGCGTCCCCGCATTGCCGCCGGCTCGCGCCTGATGGCGGTCGACTATGTGCGGGCAATGCGCCAGCGTGAGGAGTGGAAGCGGGAATTCAGCGCGCTGCTTTCGCGCAGCGATGCGCTCGTCACGCCGACCACCATGACGACGGCCGTGCCCATCGCCTCTGCGGACCACGGCACCCCGCCGGTCCGCTACACGCGCATCCTGAATTTGCTGGACATGTGCGGCGTCTCGGTGCCGGCCGGCTTCGATGGCGGCGGGCTGCCGATCGGCGTGCAGATCGCGGCGGCCACAGGTCACGACGCCCAACTCATCGCGCTCGCCGAAGCCTTTCAGCGATACACGGATTTCCACCGCCGCACGCCCGAGCTGCGCGCGCCCTGATGGCCGCGCAGCACAACGGCGAAGTCATGAAGGCGATGACGCCTGAACTGCGCGCCGAACTGACTATGATCAACCTGATTTCGGTCGGCCACGTGCCGGACGAATTCACTGCATTCGTGAAGGCGCACTGCGCAACCCGCGCCAACATCGTCAACCAGGCGGGCATCCAGCCGCAATGAGCACTGAAGGATTTCAGATGGCCATCCAGCACAAACTCGGCGGAATCTATTCGCCCGTCCTGACCCCCTTCAAGGCGGA
>JAQGMT010000343.1 GCA_028292185.1 Ramlibacter sp.
GTGAAGATGTCCTCGGTGCCGTTGCCGTGGTGCACGTCGAAGTCGACGATCGCGACGCGCTTCAGGCCGCGCCGGTCCAGCGCATACCGGGCGCCCACGGCTACCTGGTTGAAGATGCAAAAGCCCATCGCACGGTTGTGGCAGGCGTGGTGGCCGGGCGGGCGCACCGCGCAGAACGCATTGGCCAGTTCGCCGGTGAGCACGGCGTCGGTTGCGGCGATCACCGCTCCGCTGGCGCGCAGCACCGCGTTCCAGCTGTGGATGTTCATCGCGGTGTCGGGATCGATGTGCGCGTAGCCGCGTCCGCCCGCCTCGGTGTCTTCGGCCAGTTCGTCGGCGAGGCCGCGGATCGCGGCAACGTGCATCTTGTCGTGCGCGAGTTCGATTTCGCGCGGCGAAGCCAGCGGCGCCTCGCGCCGATCGAGCGTGTCGCCCACACCCGAGATCAGCAGGCGGTCTTCGATGGCATCCAGCCGCTCCGGACACTCCGGATGGCCGGCGCCCATTTCATGACGCCGGCAATCGGCATGCGTGAAATACCCGGTTTTATTCATGTGCCCTGCTCATCGATAGGCGATTTCGGATAACGTTAGGACTCAGCTCTCAACGCAATTGCCACAGCCCCAGCCCATGGAAGCACAACAAAAACTCAAAGCGCTCCTAGACCAGCTTAACACGGTGATTGTCGGCAAATCCGCGCAAGTGCGCGACTGCGTGGCCTGCCTGCTGGCCGGCGGGCACCTGCTCATCGAGGACGTTCCGGGCGTCGGCAAAACCACCTTGGCGCACGCGCTGGCGCGCTCGTTCGGGCTGCATTTTTCCCGGGTGCAGTTCACCGCCGACCTGATGCCCAGCGACCTCTCCGGTGTGTCGATCTATGAACGCGCCAAGGAAGCCTTCGTCTTCCACCCCGGGCCCATCTTCGCGCAGGTGCTGCTGGCCGACGAGATCAACCGCGCCAGCCCCAAGACGCAGAGCGCCTTGCTGGAAGCGATGGAAGAAAAGCAGGTCACGGTGGAAGGCGAAACGCGCGCCCTGCCCGCGCCGTTCTTCGTCATCGCCACGCAGAACCCGCATGACCAGCTCGGCACGTTCGCGCTGCCCGAATCGCAGCTCGACCGCTTCCACATGCGCATCTCGCTGGGCTATCCGGATCGCGCGGCCGAACGCGAGCTGCTCAACGGCGCCGACCGGCGCGGAATGGTCGAGTCCTTGCGCAGCACGCTGACACCCGTGGACCTGCAGCTTTTGCAGCAGAAGGTGTTCCAGGTGCACGCGGCCGAGCCGCTGCTGACCTATGTGCAGGACCTGGTGGCCGCGACGCGCTCGGGCCGCTGGTTCCTGCAAGGCCTGTCGCCGCGCGCCGGCATCGCCGTGGTGCGTGCGGCCAAGGCGCAGGCCTTGCTCAGCGGTCGTGACTATGTCGCGCCCGACGACGTCCAGGCCGTGCTGCCGCAAACGGTGGCGCACCGGATGATCCCGGTGGGCGACGCCGGACGCGGCCCCGTCGAACAGGTGCGCGCCATGCTGGAGGCCGTGCCCTTGCCATGAACGTGGCCGCGCTCAATCCGTTCTCCTTCGCGCAGGGACAGTTCCGGCATTGGTGGCAGGCGCGCTTGCCGCTGTCCGACACGCTGACGCTGACGCAGCGCAACGTCTACATCCTGCCGACCCGACCCGGCTTCATGCTGGGAGCGACGCTGCTCGTGCTGCTGGTCGGCTCGATCAACTACCAGCTCAACCTCGGTTACCTGCTCACTTTCCTGCTCGCCGGTTGCGGCATCGTCGCCATGCACGTGTGCCATGGCACGCTGCGCGGGCTGACGATGAACCTCACCACGCCCGATGCGCAATTTGCCGGCACCAGCACCACCTTGTCGATCGTGCTGACCAACGAGCGCGCGTCGCGCCGCTACGGCATCGGACTGGCGGTGCTCGATGCGACGCACGAAGATCGCTGGGTCTGGACCGACGTCCCGGCGCTGGGCCAAAGCACGGTGCAAGTTGCCTTCAAGCCCGACCGCCGCGGCCTGCATCACGTGCCGCCTCTCACCGCCGAAACGCGCTTTCCGCTCGGAACGTTTCGCGTGTGGACGGTTTGGCGCCCGGCCGCGCAGGTGCTGGTCTATCCGAAACCGGAGGCGTTCCCCCCGCCCCTGCCGCCCGGCGAGCCCCGGGCCGGCGGCCTCGTCACGGCGCGCGCTGAAAGCGCAGGCGACTTCGATGGCGTGCGCGCGTACCGCCGCGGCGATCCGATGAAGCGCGTGGTCTGGAAAAAAGCCGCCAAGGCCGACGAGCTGGTCAGCCGCGATTCGCAGCAGGCGCAGCGTTATGAACTGTGGCTGGACTTCGCGCAGGCCGGTGCTGCCGACACCGAGCACAAGTTGTGCCGGCTCGCGGCCTGGGTGCTGCAGGCCGAACGCCTCGGACTCGATTACGGCCTGCGCCTGCCGGGCCAGCACATCCCGCCCGGCGCCGGCGAAGCCCACAAGCGGCGCTGCCTCGAGGCCTTGGCCACATGTTGAACGCGACGCGGCGCTCCACGCATGAGGACTCGGCGTTCGCCCGGCAAGCCGCACCCGTCGCGATGCTGCAGCGGCTGAACTCGCTGCCCCGCGACGGCCGCGACACGCTGTTCCTGCTTCTGGTGATCGGCTGGGTCATCCTGCCGCAGGTGGGCAACCTGCCGCTGTGGTGCAGCGCGCTGGCGGGCGCCCTGCTGGCGTGGCGCGGCTGGCTGGCCGTCACCTCGCGCCCCTTGCCTGGCCAATGGTGGGTGTTCGGCCTGCTCGCCGTTTCTCTGAGTGCCACGTTTGCCACCCATCGCACTTTGCTCGGCCGCGACGCCGGGGTCACGCTGATCGTGATGCTGCTGGCGCTCAAGACGCTGGAGCTGCGCGCCCGGCGCGACATCTTCGTGGTGTTCTTCCTGGGCTTTTTCACAATGCTCACGAACTTCTTTTTCTCGCAGTCGCTCGCCACCGCCGCGGCGATGCTGGTCGCGCTGCTCGGGCTGTTGACCGCGCTGGTCAACGCGCACATGCCGGTGGGCAAGCCGCCGCTGGCGGATGCGGCGCGCACTGCGGCCTGGATGACGCTGCTGGGTGCGCCGGTGATGGCGGCGCTGTTCGTGCTGTTCCCGCGCGTCGGGCCCTTGTGGGGGATTCCCAGCGACGCGATGAGCGGGCGCAGCGGCCTGTCGGCCACGATGCAGGTCGGCAACCTCGCCAGCCTGGTGCTGGACCAAACGATTGCAATGCGCGTCAAGTTCCAGGGCCGGGTGCCGCCGCAAAGCGAACTGTATTTCCGCGGCCCGGTGATGTCCTCGTTCGACGGGCGCGAATGGCGGCCCTTGCTGCGGCTGGGTTCTCGCCCGTTCCCATTGCTCGGCGCCGGCGCGCAGCTGCAGGTCTCGGGCGAGCCCGTCCGCTATGAGGTGACCCTGGAGCCGAGCAACCGGCCGTGGATCATGGTGCTCGATGCGGCGGCTACCGCGCCCGTGGTCCCGGGTTTTGAAACCGTGATGACCAGCGAGCTCTTGTGGCTGGCCAATCGCCCGGTCACCGACCTGCTTCGCTACCGCGCGGAGAGTTATACGAGTTACCGGCATGGCCCGCGCACGATCGCGGCGGTGCTGCCCGAATATCTGGACTTGCCGCCCGGCTTCAACCCACGCACGCTGCAGATGGCCGCCCAAATGCGCAGCGACCCGGATCTGGCAGGCCGCGGGCCCGAGGCGCTGGTGCAAGCGGCGCTCGGCCGGTTGCGCACCGGCAACTACCACTACACGCTCGATCCCGGCGTGTACGGGCGGGACAGCGCCGACGAATTCTGGTTCGATCGCCGCGAAGGATTTTGCGAACACATCGCATCGGCCTTCGTGGTGCTGATGCGCGGCATGGGCATCCCGGCGCGGCTGGTCACCGGGTACCAGGGCGGCGAACTCAATGGCGTGGATGGATTCTGGATTGTGCGCCAGAGCGATGCCCACGCCTGGACCGAGGTGTGGCTGGCGGGCCGGGGCTGGGTGCGCGTGGATCCCACCGCCGCGGTGGCGCCCGGGCGCACCGGCTCGTTCCAGCGCCTGCAGCCGCCGCAGGGGGTGATCGCCAGCGCGTTCGGAACGGTCAGCCCGGACCTCGCCGCCAACGTGCGCGCCGCCTGGGAGGCCTTGAACAACAGCTGGAACCAGTGGGTGCTGAACTACACCCAGAGCAAACAGCTCGATCTGCTGAAGAACCTGGGATTCGCCTCCCCCAGCTGGGAAGACCTGAGCTACGTGCTGCTCGCGCTGCTGGTGGCGCTGGCGCTGACCGGCGCGGCGTGGACCTTGTGGGAGCGCCGGCAGCACGATCCCTGGTTGCGCTTGCTGATGCGCGTGCAGCGGCGGCTTGGCCAGGCAGGCGTGGAGTTGCCTGCCAGCACACCGCCGCGCCAGATCGCCACGCTTGTCACAGTGCGTTTCGGCGAAGCCGGCCGTGCCCTGGCAGACTGGCTGTTGAAGCTGGAGAGCCAGCGCTATGCCCGCAACGCCGGCGTGAGCCTGACCGCGCTCCAGCGCGAATACAAACAACTCGAGTGGCCCACTTGATCTCCCGACCCCTGATGACCGCCGCGCTGCTGGTGGCGATCGGCGCCCTCATGCTGCCTGCCGCCGCGCAGAAGCCGCCGCGCAAGAACGGCTCCTCCGAACGCAGCGGCCAGCGCGGCGTGCCCTATGCGGACAACGACGAGGCGATGCGCTGGGCCGACGATGTCGCGCAGCGCCGCGCGCTCGACCGCGCCTGGGTGCGCGACGCGGTGGGTCGCGCGCAATTCCTGCCCGTGGTCTCGCGGCTGATGCAGCCCGCGCCGTCCGGCACCCGCAAGAACTGGCGCGTGTACCGCAGCCGCTTCATCGACCCGGTTCGCATCGCGGCCGGCGTGAGCTTCTGGCAGCAGAACCAGTCCACCCTGGAACGTGCCGAGAAGGAATTCGGCGTTCCGGCTGAAATCATTGTCGGGATCATCGGCGTGGAAACCATCTACGGCCAGCAGATGGGAACCTTCCGCGTGATCGATGCGCTGGCGACGCTGGCTTTCAATTTCCCGCAGGTTCATCCGCGTGCCGCCGAACGCAGCACCT
>JAQGMT010000479.1 GCA_028292185.1 Ramlibacter sp.
CTGATCCTGATGAACGACAAGGGCGAGATCGTCCAGAAGTACCGCAAGATCATGCCGTGGGTGCCGGTGGAAGGCTGGTACCCGGGCAACTGCACCTATGTCAGCGAAGGACCGAAGGGGCTGAAGATCAGCCTGATCATCTGCGACGACGGCAACTACCCGGAGATCTGGCGCGACTGCGCGATGAAGGGGGCGGAGCTGATCGTGCGCTGCCAGGGCTACATGTACCCGGCCAAGGAGCAGCAGATCCTGATCTCCAAGGCCATGGCCTTTGCGAACAACACCTACGTGGCGGTGGCCAACGCTGCCGGCTTCGATGGCGTCTACAGCTACTTCGGCCACTCGGCCATCATCGGCTTCGACGGCCGCACGCTGGGCGAATGCGGCGAGGAGGATTACGGCGTGCAGTACGCGGCGCTGTCCACCAGCCTGATCCGCGACTTCCGCAAGAACGGGCAGTCGGAGAACCATCTGTTCAAGCTGCTGCATCGCGGCTATACGGGCATGATCAACTCGCGCGACGGCGACCAAGGTTTGGCGGCCTGTCCGTACGACTTCTACAGCCGCTGGATCAACGACCCCGAGGGCACCCGCAAAGCCGTGGAGGCGATCACCCGGCCCATGGTCGGCACCGAGGAATGCCCGATCGAGGGCATCCCCAACCCCGCCGATGCCGGGCACCGCTGAGGCCGGGCCGCTCGACGCCTGGCGCTTGCGCGCGGAGCCGTTCTACCTGCCGGTCGGCGCCGAGATCCAGGCCTTCGAGGCCGCCGCGAGCGTGCGCCTGCCGGTGCTGCTGACGGGGCCCACGGGATGCGGCAAGACCCGCTTCGTCGAACACATGGCTTGGCGCATGCGCCGCCCGCTGGTCACCGTGGCCTGCCACGAGGATCTGACGGCGGGCGACCTGGTGGGCCGCTGGTTGCTCGACGCGCAAGGCACCCGCTGGCAGGACGGCCCCTTGGCGCTGGCCGCGCGCTGGGGTGCGATCTGCTATCTGGACGAACTGGCCGAAGCCCGCAGCGATGCCGTGGTGGTGGTGCACCCCCTGGCCGACACGCGGCGGGTGCTGCCGCTGGACCGCCGCAGCGAGCTGTTGCACGCCGATCCGCAGTTCCTGCTGGTGGCCAGCTACAACCCCGGTTACGGCGGGCTGCAGAAAACGCTCAAGCCCTCGACGCGCCAGCGGTTCACGGCGCTGGCCTTCGACTACCCGGCCCCGGAGCGGGAGGCGCAGGTGGTGGCCCGCGAGGGCGATATCGACACGCAGCTTGCGGCCCAGCTGGTGGCGCTGGCCCACCGCACCCGCCGGTTGCGGGACGAGGGCCTGGAAGAAGGCGCCTCGACGCGGCTGCTGGTGCATGCGGCCTTGCTGGTTCGCGCCGGCATCGCCCCGCGCGAGGCCTGCTTGCAAGCGATTGCCGCGCCGCTCACCGATGACCCGGATCTGGCCGTGGTGCTGCGTGAGCTGGTGCATGTCTCCTTCGCCTGAGCTCGTCGCGCAGGCGCGGACGATCCAGCAGTGCCGCACCTGGTTGCGCGCCTTGTGGGGCGAAGAAGTGCGGCTGGCGCCGCTGCAGGCGGGCCCGCGGCCGATTCTTTCCGGCCGCGGCGCGGATTGCGCGCTTCACCTGCCGCTGCGTCAAGGGCTTGTGCTGGACCCACGATGGGCGCTGGCAGCCGCCAGCCATGCCGCGGCGCATTGGCGTTTCGGCGGGCCGCCGCAGCCGCGCGCCGGCCTCAAGCCGGTGCAACTTGTTTTGTTCGGCGCCCTGGAAGATGCTCGCGTGGAATGGCTGGCACTGCAGGAGTTGCCGGGGCTGCGATCGCTCTGGTTGCCGTTTCACGCGGGCCCCAATGCGGTCGAGGGCGAGCATTTCGAAGCCCTGCTGGCCCGGCTCTCGCGCTGCTTGCTGGACCCGTCGCAGGTCGATTCCCATCCGTGGATCGCGCACGCCCGGGCGGTTTTTTTTGCACCTGACCTGCGAACGCCCGCGCTGCGCACGCCGGCCGATGTGCGCAGCGCCGCTTCGCGCCTGGGAAACGAAATCGGGCAACTGCGCCTGGCGTTCAACTCGCGCACCTACCGCGTTCACGCGGCCTACCGTGATGACCACCACCACCTCTGGGAGGAAGACCCGAGCCTGCCCTCGTCCGACACGCCGCTGTCCGATGGCGCGTCGAACGCGAGCGCGGAAACGCCCGCCAGCGCAGCCCAGCCCAAACTATCAACGCCGTACCCCGAATGGGACCACCGGATTGGCCGCTTGCGACCGGCTTGGTGCCGGGTCCATGAGTCGGAGGCGACCCAAGCCATTGCAATGGGTACCGGCACCGCGCACCCGGCTGACGGCACACTTCAGCGGCGCATCAGCCTTTCCCTGCGCCGGCTGCGCGGCGGCGGGGCGCGCCTCGCCGGAGCCGCGGCGCTCGGCGATGAGTTCCATCCGCCGGCCTTGATTGAGGCGGGCGTTCAGCTGCGGATGATGCGCGCGCCGGATGCCGCGCTGTACCGGCGACGGGTGGCAACGCCCCCACGCCTGGCTGCGATGGTCCTGCTCGACACGTCGGCCTCGACCCTCGAGACGGGCAGGGACGGGCGCACATTGCTGGACTCGTTGCGAGCCTGCGCGAAGGCGATCATGGTCGCGCTGCAGGAGAGCGGCCATTGCTGTGCGCTGATGGCCTTCGCTTCCCATGGGCGGCACCGCATCGATCTCAGGCACGTCAAACGCTGGGATGAAAAAGCCGGCGCCCACGCGGTTGACGCCCGGCTCGATGCGCTGCGGCCCGGCGGGTCCACGCGTCTGGGCGCCGTGCTGCGGCATGGCGCGGCTGATGCCGCCGCGCAGTCACTGCGCCTCGGGGGCGCACGGCCCTTGGTTCTGCTGCTGTGCGACGGCGAGCCCCACGACATCGACGTGCACGACCCGGCCTATTTGTCGGCGGACCTGCGGCGCGCGGCCGCGCAGTCGCGGCGTGACGGCATCGCGGTGCGCTGCATCGTCCTGAAGGCGGCCTCGGCTGAGCACCCGCGCAGGACCTTAGGCGCCAGTTTCACGCCGCAAGCTTGCGCCGTGCTCAGCCGTCCCGATGAGCTGCAGCACCATCTGGGGCGTCTGCTGCACATCTGAAAAGCTCGCGCAAGCCCGCGCGTGCAAGCAATCGCCGGTGGAGCGTATCAGCGGTAACCAAAGTTAAATCGCCTTGTGCGGGCTTGCGCCGGCCCATTACTGTCGCGCTGACGCCGCCGGTTCGCCGGGTGGAGTCCTGCAAGGCGGGTGTCGCGCACGCGCACCGCGGCTCGCGTCGGCCGCGAAAAACGGGGTCCTTTTACCCTGGCAGAATTACACTGCGGTTGAGATGAAAGACTTCGTTTCGGCGTCCATCCCCAGATAAGCAAGAAAGACCCCGTCATGTCCCTGTTCAGGTGGTTGTTTCCGGCAAAGAAATCGAAAGCGGCTGCCGCCAGCCCGGGCGGTCGGCGCGATCCTGCCTTGGTCCATCCGCACC
>JAQGMT010000001.1 GCA_028292185.1 Ramlibacter sp.
TTCATGGCGCCCTCGACGTTGGCGATCAGGCGCTTGGTCGGCACCAGCGCCGGATGCACGCGCAGTTCGATGCCCTTCAGGACGCCCGTGTCCTTGTCGTAGCTGCGCTTGGTGATGCCCAAGAGCTTGATGCGGTAGCCCAGCTGTTCGGCATAACGGATGTCCTGCGCGCCCAGCTTGGTGATGCCCTCGACGTAGGCCTTGTCGAACTGCACCGGGATCCCGAATGCGATGGCCGACATGATGGTGGCCTTGTGCGCGGCGTCCACGCCTTCGATGTCGAAAGTCGGATCGGCTTCCGCGTAGCCCAGGCGCTGCGCGTCTTTCAGGGCCGCATCGAAGTCGAGGCCCTTGTCGCGCATCTCGGACAGGATGAAGTTGGTGGTGCCGTTGATGATGCCGGCAATCCACTCGATGCTGTTGGCGGTCAGCCCTTCACGCAGGGCCTTGATGATCGGGATGCCGCCGGCCACTGCCGCCTCGAATGCCACCATCACACCGCGGCGATGCGCAGCGGCAAAGATCTCGGTGCCGTGCACGGCCAGCAAGGCCTTGTTCGCCGTCACCACGTGCTTGCCGTCCTCGATCGCCTCCAACACGTTCGCCTTCGCGATGCCATAGCCGACGATCTTCTCGACGACGATGTAGATTTCCGGTTTCGCATTGACCGCACGCGCATCGTTCACCACCTTGGCCGCGTTGCCGACGACAGCCTGCGCCCGGGCGGTGTCGAGGTCGGCCACCATGGTGATCTCGATGCCGCGGCCGGCGCGCCGCTTGATCTCCAGCTGGTTGCGCTTGAGCACATTGAAGACGCCGCTGCCGACGGTGCCGATGCCGAGCAGCCCTACCTGGATCGGGTTCATTTTGCCTCCCGACGAGCCGCCTCTAGGGAGGCAACGGCCCCCTCGGGGGGCAGCGACAACACGAAGTGTGGAGCGTGGGGGCTCATTTGGTGGTGCGCTTTCGATAGCTTTCCAGGAACTTGGCGATCCGGCCGATCGCTTCCCGCAGGTCGTCCTCGTGCGGCAGGAACACGATGCGGAAGTGGTCGGGCGTGGGCCAGTTGAATCCGGTGCCTTGCACCAGCATCACCCGGGTCTCCTGCAGCAGCTCGAGCAGGAACTGCCGGTCGTCCGTGATGGGATAGACCTTGGGGTCCAGCCGCGGGAACATGTAGAGCGCCGCCGTCGGCTTCACACAAGTGACGCCCGGGATCGCGGTGATCAGCTCATAGGCCAGGTCGCGCTGGCGGCGCAGGCGGCCGCCCTCCCCGACCAGCTCGTTGATGCTCTGGTAGCCGCCCAGCGCGGTCTGGATCGCGTACTGGCCCGGCACATTGGCGCACAGCCGCATGTTCGAGAGCATGTTCAGTCCCTCGATGTAATCGGCGGCCGGCTTCTTGTCGCCCGAGACCATCATCCATCCGGCCCGATAGCCGCAGGAGCGATAGCTCTTCGACAGCGAATTGAAGGTGAGCGTCAGCACGTCCTGCGACAGGCTGCCGATCGCCGTGTGCTTCACGCCGTCGTACAGCACCTTGTCGTAAACCTCGTCGGCCAGGATCACCAGGTTGTGCTCGCGGGCGATGGCCACAATGGCCTTGAGCAACTCGTCCGAATACAAGGCGCCCGTGGGGTTGTTGGGGTTGATGACGACGATGGCCTTGGTGGCGGGCGTGATCTTGCGGCGAATGTCGGCGAGGTCGGGCATCCACCCGTTGGCTTCGTCGCACAGGTAGTGCACCGGTTTGCCGCCCGCCAAGCTGGTGGCCGCCGTCCACAGCGGATAGTCCGGGGCGGGAAGCAACAATTCGTCGCCGGTGTCCAGCAGGGCGTTGGTCGCCATGGCGATCAATTCGCTGGCGCCGTTGCCAAGGTAGATGTCGTCCATCGTGACGCCCTTGACGCCCTGCTGCTGGCTGTAGTGCATCACCGCCTTGCGCGCCGGGAAGATGCCTTTGCTGTCCGAATAACCGGCCGAGTTGGCCAGGTTGTGGGCCATGTCCTGCTGGATCTCTTCGGGCGCGTCGAAGCCGAACAAGGCGAGGTTGCCGATGTTCAGCTTGATGATCTTGTGCCCCTCCTCCTCCATCTCCCGGGCCGCGTCCATGATGGGACCTCGGATGTCGTAGAGGACGTTGGCGAGCTTGGCGGATTTATGGACGGTCTTCAAAAGTCCCTCCCGTGGCGCTTTGCCAGGGTGAAAACCTATAATTTGACCATAGTTCGGCGCAGCTCTAGTGCAGCGCAACAACAATCCCTCATGAAGCTGCAACCCGACCAGTCCGACGTTCAATCCATCAGCGGTTATGGGCCCGGCTGGGTGGGCGTCAACGGCGAGAAGATCACCAGCAGCGTGATCATCAGCTCGCGCGGCGAGCGACTTGCCTGGCCGGCCGCTCGCTTCGAGGACCTCGGGGCCGAACATTTCGCGCAACTCGCGGCAGTACAGGCCGAAATCGTGATCTTCGGCAGCGGAGCGCGAATCCGCTTCCCGCAGGCGGCGTGGTTGCAGCCGCTCATCGCGCGGCGTATCGGCGTTGAAACGATGGACACGGCCGCGGCGTGCCGCACGTACAACATCCTCGCCCAGGAGGGCCGGGATGTGGCCGTAGCCCTTCTGCTGGAGCAGCCTGCCTGAGCCTGCACTGCGGGCAAGGCCCGATTCGGGTAAAATCAGGGGTTGCGAGGGGTTAGCCCCGGAGACGCAACGAGCAATCCTGTCACACGAGAAACAATTCCATGGCGATCGTTGTCAACAAGCCCATCCCCGAATTCGAAGCCAACGCCACGGGCGGCGTGAAGGTCAGCAATACCTCGCACAACGGCCACGTCGTGGTGCTGTATTTCTATCCGAAGGACAACACCCCCGGTTGCACCACCGAAGCCATGCAGTTCCGCGACAAGTACAAGGACTTCGTGAAGGCCGGCGCCACGGTGTTCGGCGTCTCGCGCGACAACATGAAATCGCACGACGACTTCAAGGCCAAGCTCGAGCTGCCCTTCGAGCTGATAGCCGACACCGAAGAGAAGATGTGCCACATGTTCGGCGTCGTCAAGAACAAGATCATGTACGGCACGAAGGTCAAGGGCATCGAGCGCAGCACCTTCCTCATCGGCGCCGACGGCGTGCTCAAGCAGGAATGGCGTGGCCTGAAGGTGCCGGGCCATGTGGACGAAGTGCTCAAGGCCGTCAAGCTGCTGAAGAAAGCTGCGTGACGTTTGGTAGCAACATGCGAAATGGAAGGTTGATGCGACATCTCAGTTGTGCATAATGAATTCATGCAGTTGAACAAGGCGCATCACGCCTTTACCGCTAACGCAGCAAGAAAAGCCGCCGGGCTCGCCAGGCGGCTTTTTTGCTTCTTCGACGCCGGGCCGCCCCAAGGCGAAGACGCCCCCCTGGGGGGTAGCGCAGCGGCTTTTGCCGCGAGCGCGGGGGCTCGACGTTTCACCTCCTCATCCGGGAACCTTCCGCCCTATGCCACTGCCCCCCGCCCCCACCAAGCGCGCCGCCCTGCTTCCGCCGGAGGCGTACGACGCCCCGGCACGTTCCTCGCACAAGGGTTCGCGAAAATCGGAGGCGGCCCAGACCGACAGCCCGCTGCCTGAAAAGCCGCAGGCGATGGATTTCGACCCCCGCTCGGGCGGCGGCGAACTGCAGCATCCCGAAGCACTGCGCGACACCCCGGAAAGCTACGTCGATCACGCCGAGCCGGGGGCGCAAAAGAAGCGTGCTCCGGTTGTGGAGCCTGTGGTGCGCCCGGTGCGCAAAGCCAGGTCCACCGGCCCGGCCAAGCTGTTCGTGCTGGACACGAATGTGCTGATGCACGACCCGATGAGCCTGTTCAGGTTCGAAGAGCACGACATCTTCCTGCCGATGATCGTGCTGGAAGAACTGGACGGCCACAAGAAAGGCATGACCGAGGTCGCACGCAACGCACGCCAGGCCAGCCGCACACTCGATGCGCTCGCCGGCGCCCAGGGCGCTGACATCGCCGCGGGCTTGAAACTCAGCACGACCGGCCATCGCGAAGCCGGCGGCTGCCTGTTCTTCCAGACCCAGGCGCTGGTCAATCACCTGCCGGCCAGCTTGCCGCAGGGCAAGGCCGACAACCAGATCCTCGGCGTCGTGGCGGCACTGCGCGAACAGTACGCGCCGCGCGAAGTCGTGCTGGTGTCCAAGGACATCAACATGCGCGTGAAGGCGCGTGCGCTGGGCCTGGCCACCGACGATTACCAGAACGACAAGACGCTCGACGACCTGGAACTGCTGTACTCCGGCGCGCTCGCCCTGCCTTCGGATTTCTGGGCCAAGCACGGGAAGACCGTGGAGAGCTGGCAAAGCGGCCAGCACACCTTCTACCGGATCACCGGCCCCATCGTTCCCAGCTTGCTGATCAACCAGTTCGTCTATTTCGAATCCCCCGGCGAGCCGAGCCTGTATGCGCGTGTTACCGAGATTCGCGCGAAGACCGCGGTGCTCAAGACGCTCAAGGACTACGGCCACCTGAAGAACTCCGTGTGGGGCGTCTGCACGCGCAATCGCGAGCAGAACTTCGCGATGAACCTGCTGCTGGACCCCGAGATCGACTTCGTCACGCTCACCGGCACGGCCGGTACCGGCAAGACGCTGATGGCGCTGGCCTCGGGCCTCACGCAAGTGCTGGACGACCGCCGCTACACCGAGATCATCATGACGCGTGCGACGGTGAGCGTCGGCGAGGACATCGGTTTCCTGCCCGGCACCGAAGAGGAAAAGATGGGCCCGTGGATGGGCGCGCTCGACGACAACCTCGAAGTGCTGGCCAAGACCGAGACCAGCGCCGGCGAATGGGGCCGTGCCGCCACCAACGAATTGATCCGCAGCCGGATCAAGATCAAGAGCATGAACTTCATGCGCGGGCGCACGTTCCTGAACAAGTACGTGATCATCGACGAGGCGCAGAACCTCACGCCCAAGCAGATGAAGACGCTGATCACCCGCGCCGGTCCCGGCACCAAGATCATCTGCATGGGCAACCTGGCGCAGATCGACACGCCCTACCTGACCGAGGGCTCGTCGGGCCTGACCTTCGCGGTCGACAAGTTCAAGGGCTGGCCGCACAGCGGCCACATCACGCTGGCGCGCGGCGAGCGCTCGCGGCTGGCGGACTTCGCGAGCGAAGTGCTCTAGCCCCCCGCCCGCGAGGGCATGAAAAAAGCCGGCTTGCAGCCGGCTTTTTTTTCGTGGCAGGGACAGCTCAGAAGCTGTGGCGCACACCGGTCAGCAAGCCGTTCTGGCTGGTGCCAGGGCCGGCGGTGGCGCCGGAGCTGATCGAACGGGCGGCGGTGCCCTTGTTCTTCACGTTGCCGTACTCGGCGTACACGGCGGTGCGCCTGGAGAAGTTGTAGATCGCGCGCGCCACCACAAAGTTGGTGTCGTTGCCGCTGTCCTTCAGGTCGTAGCGGCCGACCTGGCCTTCCAGCACGATGGCCGGGTTCAGGTTGTACGAGACGCCGAGGTACGACAGCGCGCTCTTCGGGTTCGCGGTGGCGGTGATCGTCGTCACGCCTTCGTTCTTGCGCTGGAG
>JAQGMT010000006.1 GCA_028292185.1 Ramlibacter sp.
CAGAGCGCAGCGCCAGCAGCACGTAGAACATCACGCCGACGCCGGCAATGGACTTGCTCTCGAACTCGCAGCCCGGCTGGTTGGGATTGACGATCACGGCCGCATCGGGCAATTGCGCGCCGGGCAGGTGGTGATCGGTGACCAGCACCTGCAAGCCGAGCGCGTTCGCGGCCGCGACGCCGTCCACGCTGGCGATGCCGTTGTCCACCGTGATCAGCAGATCGGCGCCTCGCTCCTTGACGCGCCGTGCGATCGGCGGCGTGAGCCCGTAGCCGTCCAGCACGCGGTCGGGCACGAGGTAATCGAGGTGTTGCGCCCCCAGCAGTCGCAGCCCGCGAATCGCGACCGCGCAGGCCGTGGCGCCGTCGCAGTCGTAGTCGGCCACGACGCACAGCTTCTTGCCCGCGGCGATGGCGTCGGCCAGCAGCACCGCGGCTTGCGGGAGGCCCTTCATGCCGGACGGCGGCAGCAGGCGCGCCAGGCCGTCGTCGAGTTCCTCCATCGCCAGCACCCCGCGCGCTGCATAGAGGCGCGCGAGCAAGGGATGTACGCCGCCTTGCTCGAGCGTCCAGGCCGCGCGCGGCGGAATGTCACGGGTGACGATCTTCATAAACCCTCGAGCAGCGCGGCGGCGCGCTTGCGCTGGAACAGCGAGCCGAGGCGGCGCGGCCATTCGCCCTTGTGTTGCCGGGTCCAGCTTTGCGCGCCGCGTTCGCCGCACAGCGTCAGCGTGACGGCGCCGCCGGCATTCACCACGCGGTTCAGGCGCTCGCATTCCTGGGCGTCGACGCCTTGCCACGCGCGTGTCCACGCGGGCCAGTCGCCCAGCAAAGCCGGGCCGCGCAGGCAATCGGTGATCTGCAGTCCGGGCGGGGGGGCCGCGGCATGTGCGGCCGGCAATGCGCCGGTGCCGCTGACCCAGAAGGAATTCACCGGCAGCAGCCCGCGGGCGGAGCGTTCTTCGTTGGCCGGGTGCGTGTACAGCAGCATCTGCATTTCCTGCTGCAGGCGCCGCAGCGATTTTGCCTGTGGCGCCCGCGGCATCCAGTCGTCGATGGTACGCCCCACCACGCGATCGAGCGACGCCGTGGCCAGCCCGCGAAAAACTTCCCCGCGCGCCAGCCAACGCGCCGGAGCGTCGTATTCGAGGGCGATGCCGTCCTGCTCGAAGAAGGGCTGCATGGCCGCAAGGAAGGTCTGCGAGTCGGCGGCATCGAGCTGCAATTCCTGCGGATGCCCCATGGCAATGTGATCGGTGCCCACACGCCAGTGGCACGGCGTGATCCAGGCCCAGGCGGCGTCTTGCGTGTCGCGCCCCGATTGCGCCACTTGCCAGGCCGCCCAGGGGATGCAGCCGTCGGGGGCGGCCAGGGCATATTCGCGGGCCAGCACCCGCTCGTGCGGCATCGAGAGCGTGTGCTCGTCGCCGCGTGCGGCAGCCCCGCGAGCCAGCCGCGCCAGCAGCTTCTCGAGCTGCGGCAGTGCCAGGGCCTGCAACGCGGCGGCGCACTCCGGCGTGCTGGACACGGCGAAGGGGATCAACAAATGGACACCGTCTGACATCGCAAGGAAGAGTTCTCGCGCATTATTAGCCGCGCCAGGGGCTTCCTTGCCTGCGGGCACGCGAATTGTCGGGAATGCCACAATCGGCCCCAAGAAAAATATTCATGCGAATTCCCTACGAACTGGTCCTGGGCTGGCGCTACACCCGTGCCGGCCGCGCCACACGGCGCAACGGCTTCATCTCCTTCATCTCCGGCGTATCGATGCTGGGGATTGCGCTCGGGGTGGCGGCGCTGATCATCGTGCTGTCGGTGATGAACGGCTTCCAGAAGGAAGTGCGCGACCGGATGCTGGGCGTGGTGTCGCACATCGAGATCTTCGGGGTGGGGGGCGGCGCACTGCCCGATCCCCTGCGCACCATGGCCGAAGCCCGTCGCAATCCGCAGGTGATCGGCGCCGCGCCTTTCATTTCGGCGCAGGCGCTGCTGGCCCGCGGGGAGGACATGCGCGGCACGCTGGTGCGCGGCATCGACCCCGCGCACGAACCCGAGGTCACCGACCTGGCCGTCAACATGAATACGGTGCTCGCCAAGCTCGTGCCCGGCCAGTTCGGCATCGTCCTGGGCATCGAACTGGCGCGCCAGCTGGACGTGCGCGAGGGCGACCCGGTGACGCTGATCGCGCCCAGCGGCCAGGTCACGCCCGCCGGCGTGGTGCCGCGCCTGAAGCAGATGACGGTGGTGGGCACCTTCGATTCGGGGCATTTCGAATACGACAGCAGCCTGGTCATGGTGCACGAGCAGGATGCGGCGAAGATCTTCCGGCTGGACGGGCCCACCGGCGTGCGCCTGAAACTCAAGGACCTGAACCAGGCGCGCGAGGTGGCGGCGCAATTGCAGAACACGCTCACCGGCCAGTTCGTGATCCGCGACTGGACGCGCCAGAACCGCACCTGGTTCTCCGCCGTGCAACTGGAGAAGCGGATGATGTTCATCATCCTCACCTTGATCGTCGCGGTGGCGGCCTTCAACCTGGTGAGCACGCTGGTGATGACCGTGACCGACAAGCGGGCCGACATTGCCATCCTGCGCACACTCGGCGCCAGCCCGGGCAGCATCATGGGCATCTTCGTGGTGCAAGGCGCGGCGGTGGGCGTGATGGGCACGCTGGCCGGGCTCTTGCTGGGACTGGGCATCGCCCTGAACATCGACGTGATCGTGCCGGCGCTGGAGCACCTGCTCAACGCCAGCTTCCTGCCGCGCGACATCTACCTGATCAGCAAGATGCCGAGCGATCCACGGCGCGACGACATCATGCCGATCGCGCTGATCTCCCTGGTGCTGGCGTTCGCCGCGACGATCTATCCCAGCTGGCGCGCCAGCCGGGTGAATCCGGCGGAAGCCCTGCGCTATGAATAGCAATGGAGCGCCCGGCGCTGGCGGATCGAACGGCGTCGTCTTGAAATGCGCGGGCCTGACCAAGCGTTTCAGCGAAGGCGGGCTGGACGTCGAGGTGCTGCGCGGGGTGGACCTGCAGGTGAATGCCGGCGAGACGCTGGCGATCGTCGGCGCATCGGGCTCGGGCAAGAGCACGTTATTGCACCTGCTCGGCGGCCTGGACGCGCCCACGGCCGGCACCGTCGAGCTGATGGGCCAGGAGTTCTCGCGCCTGGACGCGGCAGCGCAAGGCCGTGTACGCAACCAGCATCTCGGGTTCGTCTACCAGTTCCATCACCTGCTGCCGGAATTCAGTGCCCTGGACAACGTGTCGATGCCGCTGCGCATCCGGCGCGAAAGCCCCGAGCGCTGCGCGGAGCAAGCGATGCAAGCACTGGACTCGGTGGGCTTGTCGCATCGCGTGGGGCATCGCCCCGCGGAGCTCTCGGGCGGCGAGCGCCAGCGCGTCGCCATTGCGCGAGCACTGGTGACGCATCCGGCCTGCGTCATGGCCGACGAGCCCACCGGAAACCTCGATCGCACGACGGCCGGCGTGGTGTTCGAGCTGATGCTGCAACTCGCGCGTGAACGCGGCACCGCGTTCATCCTGGTCACCCACGACGACGAACTCGCCGCGCGCTGTGGACGGCAGATGCGACTGACCTCGGGGCTTCTGGGCTAAGGCTCCCCGCGCGAAGGGGCGGGTCGTTTTATTCCTGGCCGCGACTGCTTTTCGCTTAGGGAAGACCCCGGCGTGCAGCCTTGGCCCTTGGGGCACACTCGTGGCCCGATCGGCTACTGACCTCCAAGGGAAACAACCATGAAAACCATTCTTCGCGCAGTTGCAGCAGCAGCTGCTTTGGCCGCGCTCTCGGCCTCCGCGCAGCCAGCCGCCCCCGAGGTGACCCTCACGCGCCTGGACTGCGGCAGCGGCAACAACGACCAGCGCCGTTTCAGCGACAGCTTCGCGTACACCAAACCGGAAGTGCCTTTCACGTTCAGCTGCTACGTGATCAAGCATGGCGACGATTACATGGTCTGGGACACCGGCTACCTGCCCGGCTCCAACCCGAGCGCGCCCAAGGTCACCTTGGGCCAGCAGCTCGCGCAGATCAACGTCAAGCCGGAGCAAGTGAAATTCGTCGGCATCAGCCACTTCCACGCGGACCACACCGGCCAGCTCGATACCGTGCCGGGCGCGACCCTGCTGATCGGCGAGCGCGAATGGGCGGCCCTGAAGACGACGCCGCCGATGGCGGGCGCCAATGTCGCGGGCTTCAAGCACTGGCTGACCGACGGCGGCAAGGTCGAACCGCAGGCTGGCGACAAGGACGTGTTCGGTGACGGCACCGTCATGGTCTTGCGCACCCCCGGCCACACGCCCGGCCACCAGTCGCTGCTGGTGCGCCTGAAGGACAAGGGCCCGGTGGTCCTGGTCGGCGATGCGGCGCACTTCCACGAGAACTACCAGAACAACGGCGTGCCCGGGTTCAACTACGACCGGGCACAGACGATCGCCTCGATGGAGCGGATCAAGGAGATCGAGAAGAACCTGAAAGCCACCGTCATCATCCAGCACGACCCGCGCGACATCGGCAAGCTGCCGGCGTTTCCTGCCTCCGCAAAATAGCGCACCCCGCGCGCGAAGCAACGCGCAGCGCGCCTCCCAATAAAAAAAGCCCGGGTCTCCCGGGCTTTTTTGCCTAGCTAAACCACTCGAAAAAAGCGCAGCTTTTTTCGAGTGATCAGAGGATGCGGTTGAACCAGAGCAGGGACAGCCCGGCGGAGAGCAGGGCCAGCGCGGCGGCCGCCATCGCGAACAGCGCCGAGATTTCGGTTTCCTTCTTCTCCACGGTCAGCTTGGAGCTCAGCGTCTCATAGACCTTCTTCAGGTCGCCGGCGGTGCCCGCGTAGAAGTATTCGGCGCTGGTCTTGTTGGCGATGGCCTTGAGGGTCTCTTCGTCCAGCCGCACGCGCATCGACCAGCCTTCGAAGCCGATGGTCTCACCGTCCACCGTGCCGATGCCCACCGTGTAGACGCGCACACCGCGGTCCGCCGCCAGCTTCGCCGCGTCCAGCGGGTCCACGCCGGTGGTGCGCTGGCCGTCGGTGAGCATGATGATCGCGGCGGAGGTGTACGAGCCGGGCGCCACGGGGGTGAAATCCTTCTTCGGCTTCTTCTCGGCGTCGATCGCCGCGCCGCGCTGGCGCTCACGGCCGCTTTGCAGCGACTCCAGTTCGATGCCGGCGTCGGGAAACAAGGTGGCCAGCGAAATCACGATCGCGTTGCCCGTCGCCGTGGCGCGCTGCAGCTGGAAGCGGTCGATGGCGGTGACCAGGTCTTCGTGGTTGACGGTCGGAGATTGCGCAACCTGGGCCGAGCCCGCGAAGGCCACTATGCCCACCTTGACGCTGCGCGGCAGCTCGGCGATGAAGGCTTTCGCGGCGTTCTGCGCGGCCACCAGCCGATTGGGTTGCACGTCGGCGGCGCGCATGCTGCCCGAGACGTCCATCGCGAGGATGATGGTCTGCTGGTTGGACGGCAGCGTAACCACCGCCGCGGGCCGGGCAGCCGCCAGCAGCATGGCGGCCATGGCCAGCAAGAACAAGGCAGGCGGAATGTGGCGGCGCACGGTCTGCCCCGCGCCCATTGCCTCCTTCACGATCGACAGCGAGGCGTAGCGCAGCGCCGTTTTCTTCTTGCGCCGCAGCAGCCATGCGTACAGCAGCACCAGCAGCGGCAAGGCCGCCAAGAGCCATAGGAATTCGGGCCACAGGAAGTTCATGGTCGCACTCTAGGCTCGTTTGAGGTGGGCGGGGAACCCGCCGCCGGCTGAAAGCCGCGCACGGCGCTTGCGCATCTCGGTAAACCGCACCACCGCGTCGACCAGGTCGCCGTCGGTGGACAGCTCCAGCGCATCGACCGCGGCCTTGGTGAAACCTTCGCGCAGCTCGGCCTCGCGTTGCGCGGCGATGCGCGCGAAGCGCCTGCGAAAGCCGGCGTCGTGGGTGTCCACCAGCAGTTGTTCGCCGGTTTCCGAATCGCGCATGGTGAGCAGGCCCAGGTCGGGCAGCTCGAGTTCAAGCGGATCGAGCACGCGCACCGCCACCACTTCGTGACGCCGTCCCAGCATGGCCAGCGAGCGCTCCCAGCCGGGCTCGCTGATGAAATCGGAGACCACGAACACCGTCGAGCGGCGCTGGATCAGGCCCGCCGCCGATTCCAGCAGGTCGCGCAGCCGCGTGGTGCCGGTCTCCGTCGGCGCGGGCCGGGCCTGGATGCTGTGCAACACGTGCAGCACGTGGCGGCGGCCGCCCCGGGTGGGAATCACCTGGTCCACGCCGGAGCCGTACAGCATCGCGCCGATGCGGTTGCCATGCCGCGTGAGCAGGCGCGCCAGCACGGCCACGAATTCGGCGGACACATTGCGCTTGCGCTGGTCGCCCGAGCCGAAATCCACCGACGGGCTCAAGTCCAGCAGAAACCAGGCCGCCATCTCGCGGTCTTCGGTGAACACGCGCACGTGCGGAATCTGCAGGCGCGCGGTGACGTTCCAGTCGATGTGGCGCACGTCGTCATGGTGCTGGTATTCGCGCAGGTCGGCCAAGTCGAGGCCCGAGCCGCGCATCAGCGTGCGGTAGTTGCCTTGCAGCAGGCCGTCGAGGCGGCGGATGGCTGTCCATTCGAGGCGGCGCAGGACGTGCTCGGCGCTGGCGGCTGCGCCCATCTGATCGGACATGGCGCTGCGCGCCGTGTTCTCTCCTTGTTTACGCAGCCAATTTCTCATGTTCCAGCGGTTTCGGCGGCGAGGGAATCTTGGCCATGATCTTGGCCACCAGCGCATCGGGCGTGAGGCCTTCGGACAGCGCTTCGTACGACAGCACCAGCCGATGCCGCAGCACGTCGGGCACCAGGTCGGCCATGTCCTCGGGCAGCGCGTAGGTGCGGCCACGCAGCATCGCCAGCGCCCGGGCGCCCTCGGTCAGGTTGATCGTGGCACGCGGGCTGGCGCCGAAGGTGAGGTACTTGCCGAAATCCTTCAGGCCGTGCTTTTCCGGCGTGCGCGTGGCCGACACCAGCCGCACCGCGTACTGCACCAGCGAAGGATCGACGTAGACGCGGCGGCACTCGGCTTGCA
>JAQGMT010000010.1 GCA_028292185.1 Ramlibacter sp.
GCCGCCCGGCAGCCACACGGCATCGCAGGCAGGCAAGGCGTCGCCGGCGAGCGGCGAGAAAAACTCGAGCCGCGCCCCCAGGGCCTCCAGGCAGTCGAGATTGGCCGAATAGATGAAGCTGAACGCCGCGTCGCGCGCGATCGCGATCGTGCGGCCGCGCAGCAGCGGCTCGGTCGCACCAGCGGCTGGCGACGGCGCGAACGCGGTGGACCATTGCTGCAACTCCGCGGGGCTCATGCGGCCCAGCGGCGTTTGCGCCATCAAGTCCGCCGCAGCGTCAAGCCTCTGCATCGCGTCGGTCAACTCGCCGGCGGCCACCAGGCCCAGGTGCCGCTCCGGTAAAGCCAGCGCGGGCTCGCCTCGCAAGGCGCCTAGCCACTGCCGCGGCTCGCGCAAGCCGTCGCGCAGCATTTGCGCGTGCCGATCGCCGGCCACGCGGTTGGCCAGCACACCAGCCCAACGCAATCCGCTGCGATAGTGCTGCAAACCGTACGACAGCGCGCCAAAGGTTCCGGCCATGGCCGATGCATCGACCACCGCCAACACGGGCAAGCCGAAGCGCTGCGCCAGGTCGGCCGCCGACGGCTCGCCATCGAACAGCCCCATCGCGCCTTCGACCAGCAGCAGGTCGGCCTCACCGGCCGCCGCATGCAGGCGGGCCGCGCAATCAGAGTCTCCCGTCATCCACAGATCGAGCGAATGCACCGGCGCTGCGCTGGCCAGTTGCAACCAGTGCGGATCGAGAAAATCCGGGCCGCACTTGAACACCCGCACGCGGCGCCCCTGGCGCGTGTGCAGCCGCGCGAGCGCCGCGGTGACGGTGGTCTTGCCTTGGCCCGACGCCGGTGCGGCGACCAGCAAGGCCGGACAGTTGCGCGATGCGGCGGTCATCGACTCATCATAGTTTTGGCTGCCAGCTGACGCCGACGAACGCGCCGCGGCCGGGCTGGCGATAACCGAACACGGTCTCGTAGTCGCGGTCGGTCAGGTTGTCGATGCGGCCGAACACCTTGACCTCGCGCGAGACGGCGTAGCTGGCCGTGAGGTCCAGCACCGCGTAGCTCCCCAGTGTGCGGGCGCCGTCCGGGCGGGTGCCGCTGTAGCGCAAGGCGCTGCCGAGCTGCCAGCGGCCGACGTCGTGGGTCAGGGCGAGATGCGCCAACGCCCGCGCGCGCCGCGCCAGGCGCGCGCCGGTCGTGAGGTCGATCGGATCCTGGCCTGTCACGTCCGCTCGCACGCCCGTATCGCCGACGCGTCCGATGTATGCGAGTTCCACGCCGCGATTTCGGGCGCGGTCTATGTTGATCCGGTTGAAGTCGGAATCGCTGCCGATCAGGTCGGTGAAGCGGTTGTTGAAAAACGTCGCCCGCAGCTCCTGCCCGTGCGCTGCGTATTGCACGCCCAGCTCGTTTGACTTCAGCCGCTCGGGCCGCAAAGCCGCATTGCCGCCGAACGGAAAGTACAGGTCGTTGAAGGTCGGCGCGTTGAAGCCGGTGGACGCCATCGCGTTCAGCCGCCAGGCGTCCGTGACGCGAAACGCGTAGGCCGCCAGCCAGGTCGAGGCGGAACCGAAATCGCTGTAGTGGTCCTGCCGCACATTCACCTGCACCTGGTGCCGCCCGAGGTCGGCCGAGTAGCCGGCGCGGGCGCTGTCCTGTGTGCGGGCCGAGCGGTTGTACACCGAGTCGCTTTGCAGGCTCTGGCGCGTGTGTTCCACCCCCGCGGTGACAGTTTGCCCGGGAGCGGCTTTCCACTCGAGGCCGGCTTGCCCGCCCTTCGAATAGGAATTCACGAAAAACGGGAACGCGGTGACCTGCGCATCGAGCTTGTCGCTCGCGCTGGTCAATGCGGCGTTCAGGCGCAGGTTGCCGCCCAGCTTGAAGCGGCCCTCCAGCACGGCGCCGCGCTCGGCGAAGTGCGATTCGTCCGGCTGAGTGGCCGGCCCGAACTGGCTGTCGAAGCGCGTGGTCCCTTGCGCGTCGCGCAGCCGCAGCCCCAGGGTGTTGCCGCCCGCCAGTTCCTGCGCGATCGCGAAGGATCCGGCGCGCCTGCGATAGCCGTCGCTATCGGGATTGGTGCCGGGGCGCTCTTGCTGCTTGATGGCGTTGAAGCCTTGGTCGCTGAGCGACTCCACCGCAGCGCTCAACCGGGTGCCGGAATCGAGTCGGGTGGCCACGTTGGCATTGACTTGGGCCAGGCCGCGCGAACCCCCTTGCACCGTCACGCCGGCACTGGGCGCGCCGCCGCCTTGGCGGGTGAAGATCTGGATCACGCCACCGAGCGCCGCGCTGCCATACAGGCTCGACACGTTGCCGCGCACGACCTCGATGCGTTCGACGTCCGCCAGCGGCAGGTGCTCGAGCGCGGCGGTTCCGAAGTTGAGGTTGTTGACCGGCACGCCGTCGATCAAGACCAGCGTGTGACGCGACTCCGCGCCGCGGATGAAGGCGCTGGCAACGGTGCCCTGCCCGCCGTTCTGCGCGATCTCCAGGCCGGTGACCCGGCGCAGCAGCGTCGGCAGATCGGGCGTCTGCGCGCGCTCGATCTCGGCTCGGGTGATGAGGGTGGTGGCGGGCAGCGCGTCCTGCACGCGCTGCTCGACGCGGCTGGCGGTGACCGTGGTCTCCGCCAGGGAAGTTTGCGCGAGGGCGCACGAGGAGGATGCGGCAAAGGCCAGCAAAAGCGCGGCTGCACGCCTGGCGACTAAAAGTAATTTCATGATGGGCCGAAACGATCAGTACCCGCACCGGCTTCCCCGCCGGTACATTGGGCGTCACGGCCGTTCCATTTCGCAATGGCGCGGCCACCTCGTTGGCCGGTATCCGGGCTGGCGGAACGCTTCCATCGCCTTCCCAGGCGCGCTGTTTCAGGCGCACCCAGTGGCTTCGATGATGGGGCGGAATTTCCGGTGAGGAAATTCGTCCGCTTACCGTTGCGGGGGCAGCGCAGGTTGGCTTGGCCGTGAGAGACGGCCTCGCTCCCTGCTTCCCGTTGAACTGCGGCATGCGAACCACACCGCGAGCACCAACGAATTCATTTTACGGTTGAAATCTGAAACCAAACCCTACAATTGAACTTGTATGCCCAGTGCCTCCCAAATCGATCTGGTGGCGGAACGCGTCGAGCGCCTGCTCGTACGCTACGAAGAGCTGCAACGCACCAACGCCCTGCTCGCCGAACAACTCGAGGTGCTCACCACCGACCGTGACTCCCTGAGGTCGCGCCTTTCCGCGGCGCGCGCGCGCGTCGACGCACTGCTCGAGCGCTTGCCCGACGTCAAGAGCGCGGCGTGATGGTGGGCGCCCGATGACGGTCATGAAGCAGGTGGAAGTCCAGATCATGGGCCAGAGCTATCTGCTCGGCTGCCCCGAGGGCGGTGAGCAGCGGCTGCTCGAAGCGGTGGAAAAAGTGGACACCGCCATGTGCAAGATCCGCGACGCCGGCAAGGTGAAGGCCCGCGATCGAATCGCGGTGCTCGCCGCATTGAACCTCGCCTTCGACGTGGCCGATCGCGCCACGGCGCCCGCTCGCGCCGGCGCCACGTCCACTCCGCTGCCCATCAGCGGCAACGGACACGCAGCGGCCAATGGCCATGAGGCCGACGATCCCCGCCTGGGCAACTTGCTGCTGCGGCTGGACCGCGCGCTGGGCGACGACGGCCGCCTTATCTGATCGTTCGCCTCGCGCCGCCCTGGCAGTTGGCTTGTTTCACGCAACGTCAAGACAATAATTTTTGCACCCACCGGTCGAAGGTATTTCGCGCAGCGCCCCCCGCCCGCGATTTCGAGGCCTAGAATGCAAAGCGTC
>JAQGMT010000014.1 GCA_028292185.1 Ramlibacter sp.
TCCAGCGCCCGCTTGATGGTGCGCATCATGTCCACGCCGCCGACGCCGGCCTCGGTCACCAGGAAACCCATCTTGTGCAGACCCACGCCATGTTCGCCAGTGCAGGTGCCTTCAAGGTTCAAGGCACGCGCAACCAGCTGGTGATTGAGTTTCTCGGCGATTTCGCGCTCTTGCGCGTTGTCGGGATCGAGCAGGTACCCAAAGTGGAAGTTGCCATCGCCAACGTGGCCGACCAGGAAGTAGGGAATGCCGCTCTCGTCCGCTTCCTTCACGGAATCCAGCAGGCAATCGGCCAGCCGTGAAATCGGCACGCAGGTGTCCGTCGAGATCGCGCGGCAACCTGGCCTGGACTGTATGGCGGCGAAATAGAAGTTATGCCGCGCTGCCCACAAGCGCGTGCGCTCTTCGGGCGTGGTTGCCCACTCGAAGGCGTTGCCACCATGATCGGTTGCGATCTCCTGCACCGTCTCGGCCTGCTCCTTCACGCCCGCCGGCGAGCCGTGGAATTCCATTAGCAGCATCGGTTCTTCGCGCAGCGTCAGCTTCGAATGCGCATTGACCATGCGAATGGAGTTCACGTCGAGCAACTCCACACGCGCAATCGGCACGCCCAGCTGGATGATCTGGATGGTGGTGCGCACCGCCGCCTCGATGCTGGGGAACGAGCAGATGGCCGCTGAGATGGCTTCAGGCAGGGGATACAGCCGCACGGTGATTTCGGTGATGACGCCAAGCGTGCCCTCGCTGCCGACCATCAAGCGCGTGAGGTCGTAGCCGGCGCTCGATTTCTTCGCGCGAGTGCCGGTGCGAATGACCTCGCCGCTGGCAGTGACGACCTCCAGGGCCAGCACGTTCTCGCGCATGGTGCCGTAGCGCACGGCGTTCGTACCGCTTGCGCGGGTGGCGCTCATGCCTCCGATGCTCGCGTCGGCCCCTGGGTCGATCGGGAAGAACAAGCCGGTGCTCTTGACCTCTTCATTGAGCTGCTTGCGCGTGACACCGGCCTGCACCGTCACGGTGAGATCTTCCGCGTTGATCGAGAGCACCTTGTTCATCCGGCTCACGTCGATGCTGATGCCGCCTTGCACTGCGAGCAGATGCCCTTCCAGCGAAGACCCCACCCCAAAGGGGATGACCGGAACCTCGTACTGGCTGGCGAGTTTCACGGCATCCGCGACGTCTTGCGTGCTTTCGGCAAACACCACCGCGGCGGGCGGCGGCGATTGGAACGAGGATTCGTCGCGGCCATGCTGTTCGCGCACGGCCATTGCGGTGGAGCAGTTCGCGCCGAAGCGGGCCTTCAACGCGTCGACGAAAGCGGCCGGCACCTCACGCTGATTGATTTCAGGAACGAGGTGCGAGATCTGGGTAGGGGCGTTCATGCGGGTCTCCGGAACAGCGTCAGTTTAAGCCCAGTCCCCCGGGGGCCCGCAGTGGCGGACTACTTGACGCTGGAGGCAAGCGGCGCGCTAGCGCGCAAATCCCGCCTCGTATTCGCTTCGGGTCAGTACGCCGTCCTTGTTCTGGTCCAGGTCTTCGAAACTGCGCGGCAGAATCGAAAGGCGCTGGGCTTCGGCACGCGAGAGCTGCCCGTCGCTGTCGCTGTCCGCAAGAGCGAACGCCTGGCGTATTTGTTCGGCGGTCCATCTCGCCGCTGGGACGGCTTGCGGCGGCGCTGCGCCGGTCGCCCCGGGTTGAACCGCTGCCGGCGCGGGAAGAGCGGGCGTGCTGGGTGTTTGCGCCATCGCGGTTGCCGCCGTCAGGCAGGACACGGCGAAGATGAGGCGGAATGCGAAGTGCTTCATGTCAATCTCTCCAGGTCAGCGCAGGGCGTCTTCGTATTCGGAGCGAGTCAGAATGCCGTCGTGATTGCGATCCATTTCCTCGAAGGTGGAGGGCATGATCGTCAGCCGCTGGGCTTCGGCCCGGGTCAATTCGCCGTCGCGGTTCGCGTCGGCGCCGATGAAGGACTGCGCAGCTTGCAAGGCGGTGTAAGGGCCGGCGCCCATGGCGGGATACTGCGGACCGGCCGGCACGCCGTAGCCGCCGGCGCCCATCACGGTGGTCTGCGGGGCCAGGTCGGCGCCGTTACCGCGTCCTCCACCAGTTGAGCCAGTAAGAGGAATCACGGTGCCCGCCGGCGAAGCCGTCGCGGTGGCACTGGTGGGCGGGGGCGGCAGTCCCGCAGGGAATTGGGAGCTCAACCCGGCGGGGTTTGGCAACGGTGACGGAAGGCCGGCCGGGCTGGGCATCGATGAAGCGAGACCGGCCGGATTGGGCGCACCCGGGCCCACCGCGCCCGGCGCCAAGACCGGAGACTGCCGCTGCGGCACGCCACGCACTGAGCGGCTGGGGCTCTGCGCCTGGCTGGACAGGGCGGCAGCACACAAGGCCAGGCTCAAGCCGAATTGCATGCTGAATCGAAAGCGGAAAGCATTCATCATCGAACTCCTGGCGGACGGGGTCCGCCATCCAGCAGTGCCCCGTCTCCATCTTTGCGATCTTGCCCGGCCTTGGGCACGAGCCAAAGGCGGCAAACGGTGTAGGACTAACGCACAATCAAACCAGCACAACGAGGGGTTCCGACATGGGCAAGCGCTTGACGCAGATCGCCACCCGCACCGGCGACGACGGCACCACCGGGCTGGGCGACAACACGCGGGTACCCAAGGACAGCTTGCGCGTACACGCCATGGGCGATGTGGACGAGCTGAACTCGCACATCGGCGTGCTGCTCAGCGAGCAATTGCCCGACGCCGTCCGCGGACTGCTGGTAGAGATCCAGCACCAACTGTTCAATCTGGGCGGCGAACTTTCGATTCCTGGTTACGAATTGCTGAAGCCGGAAGCCGTGTTGGCGCTGGACCAGGCGCTCGCCGAGCACAACGCGAGCTTGCCCAAGCTCGAGGAGTTCATCCTGCCGGCGGGCACTCGCGCCGCCGCGCAAGCGCACGTGTGCCGCACGGTGGCACGCCGGGCTGAGCGCGCCGTTGTGGCGCTGGGCAGCACCGAATCTGTCCGGGAGGCGCCGCGGCATTACCTCAACCGCCTGAGCGACTTGATGTTTGTCCTCGCGCGGGTGCTCAACCGGGTGAACGGCGGCGATGACGTTTATTGGAAAAGCGAGAGGATGGCCCGCGCGGACTGATCGCTACTTCGCTTGCAGCACCGCGAGCGTCAGGCGGGATACGCAGGTCAGCTCCTGCGCATCGTTGCGCAGATCGATCTGCCACACGTGGGTTGAGCGCCCGATGTGCACCGGCCGCGCGACGCCCGTCACCCAGCCCTTGGTCGCGCCGCGCAGGTGATTGGCGTTGATGTCCAGGCCGACCACCCGTTGGCCCTCGGGTGACGCATACAAGGCGCCGCACGACCCGAGCGTTTCTGCGAGCAGCACCGACATCCCGCCGTGCAGCAGCCCGAAGGGCTGCCGGGTGCGGGCATCGACCGGCACGCGCCCACGAATGAAGTCGTCGCCAACCTCCAGGAACTCGATACCAAGATGTTCGACGGCTGTATCCACGTGCACCGCGGTGAGTTCTTGGACGGAGACCGGCTTTTTCCAAATGGGCATCGGCGCGATTTTAGGGCACTCTCGAGGCACTGAAAAAGCGCGCTAAGCTTGGCCGCATGGACGCCCCCCACGTTCCGCAGATTCGCCTGTACCAGAACTGGCTGCGCGACACCCGCGGCCTCTCGTTCGATTGCTATGACGACCTGTGGCGGTGGTCCACCACGGATCTCTGCGCATTCTGGGCCAGCGTCTGGGACTACTTCGACCTTGAGTCGCCGACGCCCATCGCCCGCGTGCTGGCCGAGCCGCGCATGCCCGGCGCGAAGTGGTTCGAAGGCGCGCAGTTCAACTACGTGCGTCAGGTCTTCCGTCACGTGGAACTCGCCGAGGCCGCGGGGATGCCAGCGGTGATCAGCCGTGACGAGAGAGGCCGCGAACGCGAACTCGGATGGCCGGAGCTGCGCCGCCAAGTGGCCTCGCTGGCCTTGCACCTGCAGTCGCAGGGCGTGCAGCCGGGTGACCGCGTTGGGGCGTATCTGCCGAACGTGATCGAATCGATCGTCGCCTTTCTGGCAGTCGCAAGCATCGGCGGCGTCTGGAGCCTTTGCGCCCCGGATATGGGTACCAACGCCGTGCTCGATCGGTTCAAGCAGATCGAACCCAAGGTATTGATCGCCTGCGATGGGGTTCGATATGGCGGCCGCGACTTCGATCGCAGCGCGGTGGTGGGCGAACTGCGGACCGCGCTGCCGAGCGTGCAGCATCTCATCGTGCTGCGAGGCGGCGTCACCAGCGGCATCGACCTGAGCGCGTTGCAGCCCTTCACCGACATGGCGATTGCCACCGCGCGCGACGACCCGCAGGCGCGCGAGTTTCAGCCGATGTGGCTGCCGTTCGAGCATCCCTTGTGGATCGTATATTCCAGCGGCACCACCGGCCTGCCCAAGCCGATCGTGCACGGTCACGGCGGCACGGTGATCGTCGCCCTGGCGCTGAACGTGCTGCACAACGACATTGGTTGCAGCTACGAGCCGAACAACTGGCGCGAGCGCTATCACTGGTACAGCTCCACCGGCTGGGTGATGTGGAACATCCAGGTCGCCGGCCTGCTCGGCGGCACCACCTGCTGCATTTACGACGGCAATCCGGCCGGCAGCAAGGAACGTCCGGACTGGGGCGTGCTGTGGCGCTTCGCGGCAGAGCTCGGCGTCACGTTCTTTGGTGCGGGCGCTGCTTTCTACGCCAACTGCATGAAGGCAGGCGTCGAACTCCATTCTTGCGGTGACTTGCCCGCGGTCCGCACCTTGGGCGTCACCGGCTCACCTCTGGGCGCGGAAGTGCAGAAGTGGGGTGTCGATCAATTCGCCACCGTGCGAGGCCGGCTCACGGGGGGGACGGCAGCGAACGCGGATCAATCAGTCTGGTGGTGCAACATGTCGGGCGGCACGGACTTCGCCGGCGCGTTCGTCGGCGGCAATCGCGAGCTGCCGCAGGTTCCGGGCGAGATGCAATGCCGCTTGCTGGGCTGCGCCGTGGAGGCCTGGAACGAACACGGCCAGCCGGTGATCGACGAGGTGGGCGAACTGGTGTGCATCCGTCCGATGCCGTCGATGCCGCTTTACTTCCTGGGCGATGAAGGCAACAAGCGCTATCTCTCCTCGTACTTCGATACCTACCCGGGCGTCTGGCGGCATGGCGACTGGCTGAAGATCACGCCGTCGGGCAGCTGCATCATCTACGGCCGCAGCGACGCGACCATCAACCGCCACGGGCTGCGCATGGGACCCAGCGAGCTGTACAGCGCGGTGGAGGCGCTGCCCGAGGTGCTGGACTCGATGGTGGTGGACCTCGAATACCTCGGCCGCGAAAGCTACATGCCCTTGTTCGTCGCCCTGCGACCCGGTGTCGCGCTCGACGCGGCCATGAAGGCGCGGATCAACAACGCGATCAAGACAGCCCTGTCACCGCGCTTCATCCCCAACGCCATCTTCCAGGTGGCGGAGGTGCCACGCACGCTGTCCGGCAAGAAGCAGGAGCTGCCGATCAAGAAGCTGCTGCTCGGGCAACCGATC
>JAQGMT010000040.1 GCA_028292185.1 Ramlibacter sp.
ACTTCACCGGCATCTCGAAGCGGCGTTCGCCCGCCTGCTCCCAGGTGCCGGTGCGCAACGCGGTGTCCACCGCTGCTTGGGCGGCCGCGCGCACCACCTGCTCGTCGTTGAACAGCCGCACCACTTCATTGAACGGCCCATCGAACACCGGCTCGGAGACGTAGAGGTGGCCGCCGGACCGCAACACGCGCGCCACTTCGCCCAGCGCCTGCGTCATCGAGTCGCGCGGCACGTGATGCAGCGACTTGAGCATCAGCGCGAGGTCGAAGCTGCCGTCCGGAAAGGGAATCGCCTGCGCGCCGGCGGCAATAAACTCGAGCCCCGCTTGCGGCGAGGCCAGGTTCTTCGCGTGCTGGCGCTCGTCCACCTCGAGGCCGGTGACGCGGCTCTCGGGAAAGCGCGCCAGCAGCGTACGCGCCAGGTGCGCATTGCCACAGCCGAGTTCGATGATGCGCTGGCCGCCCAGCGGCACCAGTTCGCCCAGCAGGGTCAGCTCGTCATCGATCAGCGGCAAGGTGGCGGTGCTCATGTGTCGAGCGATTATCGAACCAAGCCAGCCTGCCGTGGGGCACGGCCTGGGAGGGTTACTACTAGCCTGCGCTTCGCGCGGCCCGTGAAGAGGCGGCTTCCAGTTCCAGCGGTAAGCGCTAGCGAACTCGTGGCCAGTTGCTCACGAAGCCGTCACGGTTGGGCATGCGGATCTTCATCAGCGATTGCGCGTCCAGTTGTTCGTTCTCGCCCACGATGCCGTTGAGAAACAGCAGGTAGGCGCTGACCGCATACACCTCGTCGTTGCTCATCGACATCGGATTGTTCAAGGGCATGGCACGCCGGGTGTAATCGAACAAGGTCGTGGCGTACGGCCAGTAACTGCCGACGGTGCGCATCGGCGTCTTGCTCGTGAGCGAACCCGCGCCACCCACCAGCGGATCGGCCGGCTTGCCCGCGCCGCGCTCCCCGTGGCAGCTGGCGCACTTCTGCAGGTACACCGCGGCGCCTTGCTGCACGCTGCCGCGTCCGGGCGGCAGCCCCGCGCCGTCGGGCGCAATGCTGATGTCCCAGGAAGCGAGCATCTCGGCGGGTGCCGGGACGCCGAATGCGGGCCGCGCCGAGGATGATTGCGCCACCGTGTCCGGCGAACTGGCGCAGCCCGCCATCAGACAGGCGACCGCGGATGTGGCAAGCGGTTTATGCATAAACATTTTTCACGCTCCCATCGGCGCCGACCGCCCAGCTGACCATCGAGTTATTGTGGAACCGGATGTCGGGTGCATAGGCCGCCACCCACGCCTGACGCGCGGGTTGCACCTTGCCCTTTTCATCGGTCGCCCGGCTCTGCAGGACCGCTTCCTGTCCACGCCAGTCCCAGCCGGTGCGAAAGCGCGCTACGGCGCGCGGGCGATCTTGGCCGGTCAGCACGGCGTCGCGCCAAGTCTTGCCGCCGTCGGCCGAAACCTCCACGCGCGCGATACGCCCGGCGCCGCTCCAGGCGATTCCGGAAATTTCATGGAAGCCCTGTCCGGCCAGCTTCATCGTCGAGGACGGCCGCGTGATAACCGACTTGACGCCCATCTCGAACGTGAACTGCAAGGCCTTGCCGTCGGGCAGCGGCTCGGTGTATTTGGAGGTCTCGTCCTTGGTCTGGGTAGGCCCGTCGACGACCTTCACGCGCCGCAGCCACTTGACGCTGGTGTTGCCCAACCAGCCGGGCACCAGCAGCCGCACCGGGTAGCCCTGCTCGGGGCGCAGCCGTTCGCCGTTCTGGTACAGCGCGACCAGCGTGTCATCGAAGCCTTTCTCGATGGGCAGGCTGCGGCTCAAGCTCGCTGCATCGGCGCCTTCGGCCAGAAGCCAGCTGGCGCCCGACTTGACGCCGGCTTCCTCCAGCAGCATGCGCAGCGGCACGCCGGTCCACTCAGTGCAGGAGATCAGGCCGTGGAGCGCGCCGGCGGGAAGCTGGGGAGGCTGCGCAGCGAGGTTGCGATTGCTGTTGCCGGCGCACTCGAGAAAGTAGGTGCGCGAAGTCATGGGATAGCGCAACAACGCGTCGACCGTGAAAACCAGCGGACGGTCGACCATCCCGTGAATCAGCAGCCGATGCTGCTTCGGATCGATGTCGGGCACGCCGTTGTGGATCCGCACGAAGTGCAGATCATTGGGAGTGATCGTGCCCTCGAGCGCTTCAATCGGGGTGAAGGCGGGTCCGCTGCCGGGTGCGATATCGCCGAAAGGTTTGACTGGGTAGCGCACCGCCTGCTCGAACCGCGAACGGGTTCCGTAGGGCGCGGCCGGTGCCCCCGGCTTAAGCTGCCACGGCGCCGCGGCATCCGATTGCGCCAAAGCGCTGCCGGTCAGGCTGGCGCCTGCGAGCCCTCCAGCCAACGCTGTACCGCTGCGCAAAAACGCTCGACGGGCAGACACCGGGCCGATCTGCTCGTCAATCGAACTATCTCTACCGTCGTCCATATTAGGCCTCCTAGTTAAATAGCAGGACCCTATTTGGACTTTCAATATAGTTCGCGTTCCCTCTCTGTCAAGGCTTCTCGCACGGGCTCGGCGGCCTGACCAATGAAGCGGGAGATCCAGTCCACGATGCGCCGCGCCGCGTCGGCCCTGCAATCGGGCAGCCCTTCACCCAGGAAGTCATGGTCCTTGCCCGGATACATCACCAATTGCGCCGGCGTTTCACCTGCCCGATAAAGGCTGACGAACATCTCTTCCGACTGGCACTTGGGGCAGCGCTCGTCGTCCTTGCATGAACAGCGTCGGCGAGCTGCCGGCCATCTGGCGACCAGGCCGGCGAGTGGTCCATTTGCACGCCTTGGGTCAGCTGGCGCGCCGCGCGGCCATCTCCGTAGAACAACCAGATGCTGGAGCGATAGGTGTTCTGCTGGCGGTCCACCGACCGGACGGAGCCCGCCGCGCAGCCGCCACCGGGCGCGCAGTCGAGCTTGGGGATTTTCTGGTGAAGGTAGAGGTCGTCGGGGCTGAATGGCGTCATGCGCGAAAGACTACGGTCGCGCCCTGCGTGCCACCGTAGGAAAGCAGTGCGACTCGAGTGTTGGCGCAGGCCTATGCCCAGCTCACGACCTCGCAGCGGCGCGCCGCCAAGGGCATGCGCCGCGCGGATACTGCGTACTCAGTCCCCGGGTGCGGCGTACAGCGGACACGGCTCGGTGGGCGCATACATGATCGCCGAGCCCGTCGCCCAGCGGGACTCTTTCGCGTCTCGCAGCCGCGCAATCTGCAAGCGGGCGAGTTGTTCCGCAAGTTCGAAGGCGTGGGCAAGCGTGTCGGACGTTCCGTCCACGCGTCCATGCCGCACCGGCGGGGCGCTGCGATAGTCTGCGGGCGCGGCCTCGCACACCTTGTACGAGGCGCGGAACTTTCCGTCGAGCTCGCGGGTGAAAATCGCCACGTAATAACCGTCCACCGGTCCCACCACTCGTTCCATTCGCCGCTCCTGTTGCTGATGGCCAAGTCTCGTGCGGAATGGCGCCCGCGCCCTA
>JAQGMT010000002.1 GCA_028292185.1 Ramlibacter sp.
CCACTTTCTGCGCCATGGTGAAGTGCTCGTCCAGCAGGTACGCCGACTTCGCGCCGCCGCCCTCGTAGACGGTGAGCGCCAAGCGGTACTCCTTGCGCGCACGGTACACGGCGTAGCCCGCGAACAGCGACACCAGCAACAGGCCCGGACCGATGCCCGCCAGGAACAGCCGCCCCAGCGACTGCTCGGCCGCCACGGCATAAAGGATCATGGTGATCGAAGGCGGCAGCAGGATCCCCAGCGTTCCGCCGGCGGCGATGATTCCCGCGGCAAAGCCCGGCGAGTAGCCGCGCTTGCGCATTTCCGGGATGCCGGCCGAGCCGATGGCCGAACAGGTGGCGGGCGACGAGCCGGCCATCGCCGCGAACAGCGCACAGGCGAACACGTTGGCGATACCCAGGCCGCCCGGCACCTTGTGCAGCCACGCATGGATCGCGGAGTAAAGGTCCTGCCCTGCCGGCGAGCGGCCGATCGCCGAACCCTTGAGGATGAACAGGGGGATCGACAGCAAGGTGATCGAAGCCATCTCCTCGTAGACGTTCTGCGTGATGGTGTCCAGCGACACCGACGGCATGAAGAAATACATGAAGATCGTGGCCACCAGGCCCAGCGCAAATGCGATCGGCATGCCCGAAAACATGATCAGCAGCGTGGCGCCGCCGTACATCAACCCCATCGCCAGGTCGCTCATGGCAGGTCCTCGATGAGGGGCGGCGGCTGCACCCTGGAAAAGTGCAGGGCCGATTGCAGCAGCAGCTGCAGCACGAGCACCGTCATCCCCGAAGCCATCAGGCCGTAAGGAATCCACAGTGGCGGCGACAGCGCGGACGTGGTCGTCTGCCCTTCTTTCGCGGCTTCATACAAAAGGGTCCACGACTTCCAGCAGAAAAAGGCGCAGAACAAAAGCGACAGCAGGTCGATCAGGACCCTGCGCACACGATCCACCCGCGCCGGCAGCAGCCCGCCAACGGCTTCGATGCCCACGTGGCCGCGCGCGGCCTGCACGAAGCCGGAGGTGAGGAACGTTGCCCCCACCAGCATGAAGACGGAGGCCTCGTCCTGCCAGTCGGTGGGTGACTTGAAGAAGTAGCGCGCCACCACGGCGTACGTCAGAACGACCGACGTCAGCAGCAGCGCCACGACCGACAGGTACATGAGCAAGGCGTTGAGCTTCAGGAGCGCACCTTGCAACCCGCGCAGGAACGGGTTTGCAAAGCTCGTCTCGCGCTGCGGCACAGCGGCGGGAGCGGACATGAATGGCGGGTCGCGCTACGCGGTCAGCGTCTTTTCGGCCAGCGCCAGCAGCTTGGCGCAGGTCTCGGTCTTGGCGCCGTAGTCCTTCCAGGCCACCGAACGCGCGATCGCCTGCCATTTCTTGACCGAGGCGTCGTTCAAGTCGGCGGTCTTGGCCCCGGCCTTCTGGTAAACCTTGGCGACTTCGTTGTCGTCCTCCTTGGCGGCTGCCAGGCCGAACTTCTCCATGTCGGCGCCAACCGTCATGAGCACCTGCTGCTGCTCCTTCGGCAGCTTGTCGAACACCGCCTTGGACATCATCAGCGGCTCCAGCATGAACCAGTAGGCCTTGCCGCGTCCGGTGGTCAGGGCCTTGGACACTTCTTCGAGGTGGAAGGAGATGAGCGAGGTGGACGACGTCATCGCCGCGTCGAGCGCGCCGGTCTGCATGCCGCTGTAGATTTCGTTCGAGGGAATCGAGACGACGGCCGCGCCCGCTTCCTTCAGGATCATGTCCATCTCGCGTGAGCCGCCGCGCACCTTCAGGCCCTTGGCATCTTCGGGATCGACGATCGGCTTGCCGCGCGAAGCCACGCCCCCGGCCTGCCACACCCAGCTGAGCATGACCACGCCTTTGTCCAGCAGGAACTTGTTCAGTTCGCGGCCGACTTCCGCGTTCTTCCATGAAGCGCTCTGCTCATAGGAGGTGACCAGGCCGGGCATCAGGCCGATATTGAGTTCCGGCAGCTCGCCGCCGGCGTAGGAAATGGGCACCAGCGACAGGTCGAGCGCGCCTTTGCGCAGCGCGGAGAACTGCGAATTGGTCTTGACCAGCGACGCGCCAGGATAGACGGCGAACTTGAGCGCGCCATTGGTGCGCTTCTCGACTTCGGCGGCGAACATGCGGCACAGCCGGTCGCGGAAATCGCCTTCCTTGAGCGAACCGCCGGGAAACTGTTGCGAGATCTTGAGCGTGCCGGCCTGGGCCCACGCGGCGGGAAGATGCAGTGCCGGCAGGGCCGCTGCGGCACCGAGAACGGTGCGACGACTGACGTTGCTCATGATGTCTCCTTTGTTTGATCGATCCACGCGAGAACCCGCGGCGCCCCGCCCGCCCTCAGCCCAGCAGCGACTGTACTTCCCCGGACGCGGGAACCACGCCCTTCATCAGCATCACCCTGTGCTTGTCCAGGCGCTTGAGGTCGTAGAGGTAGTTGACCATCAAGCCGTAAGACTGCTTCAGGCCCTTGCCGGACGGGTCGGCGCTCCAGTTCAGCCGCTCGACGCGTGCGCCATTGCCCAAGTGGAATCGTGCCACGGGATCCAGCGGCTTGCCCTCGGTCAAACCCTGAACCAGATACTGCGCCGCCCACTGAAGCAGCAGTTGCCGCACCGGCGATTTCTCGCCCAGCGTGCCCGGGTCCTCGACCAGCTTCAGCACTTGGGCGGGCTCCACCTCCGCCGTGCCGGCCACCCGGCGCAAGGCGTCGCGCTGCTTGTTGTCCAGGCTGGCCAGCAGCTGGGGCGCCTGCTTGCCGAGCCAGCCACGGAACCCGGGGATCGGCGACAAGGTGGCGAAATAGCGCAGCTTGGGCAACTCTTCCTTCAAGGTGTCCACCACGCGCTTGATCAGCGAATCGCCGAAGCTGACGCCGCGCAGGCCGGGCTGCGTGTTGCTGATGGAATAGAAAATGGCCCAGGTGGCCTTGTTCAAATCGGCGGGCGCGGCGGCTTCGTCCAGCAGCGGCGTGATGCAGTCGGCCATCTCGTCCATCATCGCCACCTCGACGAAGATCAGCGGCTCATCGGGCAGGCGCGGATGGAAAAAGCCGTAGCAGCGCCGATCGGAGTCGAGCCGGTTCTTCAGGTCGGCCCAGCTCTGGATGTCGTGCACCGCCTCGTACTTGATCAGCTTTTCGAGCAGCGAGGCCGGCGAGTCCCAGCTGATGCGCCGCAAATCCAGGAAGCCGACGTCGAACCAGGTGGAGAACATGTACTCCATCTCGACGTCGAGCGCCTGCAGGCGCTGGTCTTTCCTGGCGTGGGCCAAGAGCTCGGCGCGCATGTCGACGAGAAAACGGATACCACCGGGGAAAACGCTGAAGCGCTGCAGCAGGCGGCGGCGCGGCGACACCGTGGACCGGCGCAAGCGCACCTCGGCGGCGGCCTCGTCGGGCGTGCCGATCGCCGCGGCATAAAGCGCCTGGGCCGCGGCCGCCTTGCGGGGATCGGCGACGAAGTGCTCGCTCATCAGCAGCCAGCAATCGTGCCGCTCCGGGGGCGTGGCCTTCGCATACCAGGCAGCGACGGCCTCGGCGCGGCGTCCGCCCTCCACCTCGCTCACGTTCGGATCGATCATGCCCTGCAGGTCAAGCAGCGTGCGGCGCAGCGCGCGCGGTGACAGCGCCTCGTTCTGGCGGCGCAGCGTCGCCTTGAGCCGCTCGCGGGTGGAGCGCGGGGCGGGCGCGCCGGCTGAACCGCGCGGCTTGGCATCGACGGCGGCGACGGCGGCCGGCGCTTTCGTGTCCATCGAGGGCTGCAGCAAGGAAACGCCGCGCGAAACCCAGGCGGTGGATTTCATGGCGCGACCCTCACGGCGCAAACCATCATCGATTGGCGCGGTCGTGCGGCGATGTCGTCGTGCAAGGAGTTAGGGACCAAGCGCATCAGTGCTTCGTTAAGTACGAATAATTATGGACGAAAAGCCTAGGACGGCCGCGGCACGTTTCGTGCTAAAACCAAACGACATCATTCAGGGGCGCCGTTGCGGGGAACGCATTTTTCATGACATGGTCGATCATTGCTCGCGACGCTTCCGGCGCTTTCGGGGTTGCAATCGCCAGCCGGTTCTTCGCGGTGGGCGCCTTGTGTCCGCACGCGCGCAGCGGTGTCGGCGCCATCGCCACGCAGGCCTTGGTGAATCCGCTTTATGCGCAGGCGGCGCTCGACGCCATGGCCCAGGGCGCCTCGCCCGCACCGGTGTTGGAGGCCCTGACGGCAGCGGACGAGGGCCATGCCCATCGCCAGGTGCACCTGATCGATGCGCACGGGCGCATCGCCGCCTACACCGGCGCGTCCTGCGTCGACTGGTGCGGACATACCGCCGGCGAAAACTTTTCGGTCGCAGGCAACATGCTCGCCGGCCCGCAAGTGATCGATGCGACCGCGCAGGCCTATCGCGCGCACCACAAGCTGCGCTTCGCCGAGCGGCTCATCGCCGCCCTGGCCGCGGGCGATGCGGCAGGCGGTGACAAGCGCGGCAAGCAGGCCGCGGCACTGCTCATCCACACCACGGAAGAGTATCCGGCGCTCGACCTGCGAGTGGATGATCACGCCGAGCCGCTGCAGGAACTGCAGCGGCTCTACGAGATAAGCCTGGACCGCTACCAGCCTTTCACCGCCTGCCTGCCCTCACGGCTGCGCCCGGCCGGCATCACGAATCGCTCGGTCATCGAAGCCGAGATCGAACGCTTCCAGGCGCGCCGCCGCGGCGCCGCGCAATGACCGCCTTGCTGCAAGTCAACGGGCTGCGCACCAGCTTCAGGCTCGAAGAGGGCGGTGAGTTCCACGCGGTGGACGGCATCAGTTTTTCCATCGAGGCCGGCCGCACGCTCGGCATCGTCGGCGAGTCGGGTTGCGGCAAGAGCGTCACCTCGCTGTCGATCATGGGCCTGCTGCCCAAGGGCCAGGGACGCATCAGCGCCGGATCGGTGCAGTTTCAGGGAACGGATCTTGCAACCTTGTCGCCGGATGCGATGCGCGGGCTGCGCGGCAACCGCATGGCGATGATCTTCCAGGAGCCGATGACATCATTGAATCCGGCCTTCACCATCGGCGATCAGTTGATCGAGGGCATCCGCGTGCATCGCACGCTGAGTGCCCAGGAAGCGCGCGAACATGCGATCGAGATGCTGCGCCGCGTGCGCATCCCTTCCCCGGAGCGGCGCATCGACGAATACCCGCACAAGCTCTCGGGTGGCATGCGCCAGCGCGTGATGATCGCGATGGCGCTGTCGTGCGAGCCGCAGTTGCTGATCGCCGACGAGCCGACCACCGCACTCGACGTCACCATCCAGGCCCAAGTGCTGGATTTGATGCGCACGCTGCGCGAGGAAACCGGCACGGCGATCATCCTCATCACGCACGACCTTGGCGTGGTGGCCGAACTGGCTGACGAAGTGCTCGTGATGTATTCGGGCCTGATCGTCGAGCGGGCCCCGGTCGCGCGCCTGTTTGCGCATCCCCAGCATCCCTACACCATCGGCTTGCTCGGCTCCATCCCCAGCATGCACCAGCAGCAGGACCGGCTGCATGCGATCGACGGCCAGGTGCCGACGCCGATGACGCGCGTCCAGGGTTGCCGCTTCGCGCCACGCTGTCC
>JAQGMT010000066.1 GCA_028292185.1 Ramlibacter sp.
CAGCTCGGGGCGCACATAGCGCCCCACATTGACCCGCCGCCCCTGCCCCGACAACTCGATCAGCGACCGGTCGCCGGCACTGGGCTCCACTCGCACCCAGTCGCGATAGAACTCCGCCCACTGCCGCCGGCCCGCGGTCTCCAACTCGACCACCAGGCGGCGCCCGTGCAGCGAAATCGTTTCGCCATCTCCCGCATGCCGCGCATAGGCGAGGAACGCCACGCCCACCGCCGCCAATTCCGCCCAGGCGAACGGAAGTATGAGCACCGCGCCCTGGAACAAGAAGAAAGTCGCTATGCCGAGCTACACCACGCAAAGCGAGGCATAGAGCCAGCCCAACTGGGCCGGCGATACCGAGCAGTTGCGCCTCAGGAACCAGTGGATGTTCTGGCCCTGAACGGTGGCGAAACGAAATACCGGATTCGACACGGTGTGATGCTCAAAAATCAACCCGGCATTGTAGCGCGGCTTATGCTGGGCCTTGATCGACATCAACGCTTGCCACCGGGCCGCTTGTGAGTGCCGAGCAGGCTGCGCATGTCTTCGAGCGAGACGGCGCTGTGCTCGCTCATTCGCACGCGCGGCGCGGGCTTGAGCGCGTGGCCGTAAATGATCTCGAAGGCCAGCGCCAACCGGCCATCCGGCCCGGCCAGTGAGCGCGCCAGCTCCTGCTCGAGCCGCGCCCGCCAGCGGCGGCCGCGCAAGGCCGCGAAGCGCGCTGGATGCAGATTGGCGCCCAGCTCGCGCAGCTCGGCGAGCAAGCGCGCCGGCGTCTCCCAGGTGAGCGTGATGCGCTCCATGTCCATCACGGGTTCGGCAAAGCCGGCTTCCACCAGCATGTCGCCCCAGTCGTGCATGTCGGTGAACTCGTGCGCGCAAGGCGGCCAGCCCAGCGCGCGATAAAGCGCCCGCAGCTCGCGCAAGGTGTCGGGGCCCAGGCACGAGAACATGAGGAAGCCGCCGGTCGCCAGCGCGCGCTGCCACTGCCCGATGAGGGCTTGGGGCTGCGCCGACATATGCAGGGCCATGTTGGCCCACAGCATCTGCACGCCCTCGGGCGGCACCGGGCCATGGTGCAGTGGCGCCGCGGTCAAGCGTCGCCACCAGGGCCGGGCGATGCGCTGCGCGGCCGCCGCGGCCCGATCCGGCCGCTGCTCGATCACGAAGCACTCGGCTTTCGGATAGCGCCGCTCCACCAGCGAATGCGCTTCCAGCCCGCCGCGCACCGGCTCCCAATCGGCCCACGCCGCCGGCTCCAGGCGGATCCACTGCAGCCGGTCTTCCATGCGCCGCCCCACCTCTTCATGAAGCCACGGCGACTGCGCCGGCGCGACCCGGTCCCAGTGCTGCGCGGCGACCGGATCGATGGTGGGCGGGGATTCGTCGGCCATGCTTGCAACGAGTATATTGACCCGATGCTCTCCCGGTGGATCGACCGCTTCGCGGCCAGCGTGCCCGGCCAATGCGCCGTGTGCCGGGCCTGGCCGGCGCAGCCGGTGTGCGAGGCGTGCGTGAATCGCTTTGCCCAGCCCGAGGCGCGCTGCCGCCGCTGCGCGATCGCCGTGCCGGCGGGCGTCGTCGAGTGCGGCCATTGCCTGGCCGCGCCGCCGCCGCTGCAGGCGTGCTACGCCGCGGTCTCGTATCAATATCCGTGGTCGACGCTGATGGCCCAGTACAAGTTCAATGGGCAGGCCGGCTGGGCGCGCGCCTTTGCGACCCTGATGCGCAGCACGCCCTGGGTCGAGCCTGCGCTGGAAGAGGCCGACCTGGTGCTGCCGATGCCGCTGTCGCCGCGGCGCCTGGCCGAGCGCGGATTCAACCAGGCCTTGCTGCTGGCCCGGGCCCTGGCGCCGCGCAAGACCGACAGCGACCTGTTGCTGCGGGTGAGGCACACACCCACCCAGACCGCGCTCGATCGCGAACAGCGCGCGGCGAATGTTAAAGCAGCGTTTGCCGTTCAGCCGCTGCGGGCCGGCGAATTGCGAGGCAAGCGGGTGGTGCTGGTCGACGACGTGATGACCAGCGGCGCTTCGCTGTTCAGCGGCGCGCAGGCGCTGCACCAAGCCGGCGCCGCGTCGGTGGTGGCCGTGGTGCTGGCGCGAACGGGATGATCGGGCTTCATGTTTAACGTTGTGCTGGTCGAGCCGGAGATCCCGCCCAACACCGGCAACATCATCCGGCTGGCGGCCAACACCGGTTGCGCGCTGCACCTGATCGAGCCTTTGGGCTTTTCGATGGAAGACAAGCAGATGCGGCGCGCCGGCCTGGACTATCACGAGTACGCGCAAGTGCGAACGCATGCGGGGTGGGACGCGTTCCTCGCGGCGATGCAACCGGAGCGAGCGAGGACCTTCGCGCTGACGACGCACGGCACGCGCCGCGTCCATGACGTGGCGTTCCGGGCCGGCGACTGGCTGGTGTTCGGCTCGGAGACCCGCGGCTTGGCGCCGGCGCTGCGTGAGTCGTTCGCGCCCGAGCAGCGGCTCAAGCTGCCAATGCGCGCGGGTCAGCGCAGCCTGAACCTCTCGAATGCGGTGGCGGTGACGGTGTTCGAGGCCTGGCGCCAGACCGGCTTCGCCGGCGCGGCTACGGATAGCGCCGGGTAAGCGACTCGGCGATGCACGCGGGTTTGTCGCTGCCCTCGCGCTCCACGGTCACCTGCCAGGTCATCTGCATTCCGTTGTTCTCGATAGCCTGGCACGCCAGCAGCTTCATGTGCGCGCGCAAACGGCTGCCCACCGGAACGGGCGAGGTGAAGCGCACCTTGTTCAAGCCATAGTTCACGCCCATGCGCGCCTCGCGGATTTCCAGGGCGGTCTCGAAGAATTTCGGCAACAAGGACAACGTGAGAAAACCGTGGGCGATCGGCACGCCGAACGGCCCGGCCTTGGCCTTCTCCGGGTCCACGTGAATCCATTGGTGGTCCCCGGTGGCATCGGCAAACAGGTTCACCTGCTCCTGCGTCACCGTCAACCAGTCGCTCACGGCGACTTCCTGGCCGACGAGGGCCGGCAATTCGGCGAGGCTTTGGAGCGTTCTCATCGCTGGAATGTAGCAAGCCGGGATGCAGCCGGGCCCGCCAAAGCTAGCGGTCCAGCCAACGGCAGATGCCTTCCCATTGCTCGAGATCACGCTCCACCCGGCCCGGAGCCACGTCGAACAGCGTCAGGCCGCGCGCGGCCAGGTGAATGTAGTTCTGGGTGTGCCGCAAATAGCCCAAGACCGGCAGGCCGAGGCTGTCGACGAAGTCATGCAGCTTGTCGGCGGCGATGGTGCGGGGATCGACCCGCATGCCGACGATGCCCACCTGCATGCGGGTGGCCTTGCGATGCTCGGCCAGCTCGTCCAGGAAGGAGCGCGTCGCGAAAATGTCGAAGATGCTCGGCTGCAGCGGCACCACCACCTTGTCGGCCAGCTGCATGATTTCCTTGAACAGCTTGCCGGTCAGGCCCGCGGGCGTGTCGAGCACCACGTGGGTGGTGCCCTTGGGCGGCTTGACGATGAGGTCGTCCTTGAGCTCCCAGGTGCTGACGCGCCGCGCGTTGGCCGGGCGCAGCCCGAGCCAGAGCCGCGAAGATTGCTGGCGGTCGGCATCGCCCAGCATCACGGCGTGCCCTTTGCTGGCAAAGTAGCCGGCAATCTGCGTGGCGATGGTGGACTTTCCGACTCCGCCTTTGGGATTGGCAACAACCACGACCGGCATGGGCGACTCCTGGGTTTGGCGGCCGGCGAAGGCTGGTTCCGCGTTACGCTATGTTAGCGATATGGATGAGGTCACAGAACAAGGGCTTTCCAGCGGCATCCTGCTGCTGGCCGCACACCCCGACTGGCGCGATTCACGCGTCAATCGCCGCTTGCTCGCGGCTGCGCGGTCGGCCACCGGTGTGGAGGTGCGCGACCTGTATTCGCTGTACCCGGATTACGACGTCGATGTCGCGGTCGAACAGTCGCATGCCGCGGCGGCCCGCCTGATCATCCTGCTGCACCCGATCCAGTGGTATTCGATGCCGCCCTTGCAAAAGCTGTGGCTGGACGAAGTGCTCGCTTATGGCTGGGCCTATGGTCCGGGCGGAACGGCCTTGCAAGGCAAGGACGTCTGGCTGGTGGCCACCACGGGCGGGCCCGAGACCTCCTATCACCCACAGGGCTACAACCGGTACTTCTTCGACGCGTTCATGCCGCCCTATGAGCAGACCGCCGCCTTGTGCGGCATGCGCTTCCTGCCGCCGCTGGTGTTGCATGGCGCTCGCGCTGCCAGCGAAGACGCCGTTGCCAAGCACGTCGCCGTATTCTCCGACCGCCTGGCCACTTACCCGAACTGGCCCGAGATGGACGAACTGGAGCAATGCCCCGCCTGCGAAGTGCCTGTGTCGGATCGCCCTCGC
>JAQGMT010000078.1 GCA_028292185.1 Ramlibacter sp.
AAGCTGCGGTCGATGCGCCGGGCATCGCGCAGATGACCGGGCACGCCTGGCAGTGGACGCGCTCTTCCTATGATCCCTATCCCGGCTTCAAGCCCTTCGCCGGCGCCGTCGGCGAATACAACGGCAAATTCATGATCGGCCAGATGGTGCTGCGCGGCGGCAGCAGCGCGACGCCGCCCGGCCACACCCGGCCGACTTATCGCAACTTTTTCCCCCCGGCCGCGCGCTGGCAGTTCTCAGGACTGCGCCTGGCGCAGCACGCTGCATGCTGACCCACAATTTGATCGACGTCGCGGGCGGCCGCGAAGGCGAGGACACCGCCGCGCCCCAAGCGCCCACCTCCAACTCCGAGTTCGCGCGCGACCTCAAGCACGCTTTGGCGGCGCGGCCACGCAGCATCTCGCCGAAGTACTTTTACGACGCGCAGGGATCGGCGCTGTTCGACCGCATCTGCGAGCTGCCGGAGTACTACCCCACCCGAACCGAGCTGGCGATTCTCGGCGGCAACGCGCACGAGATCGCGGCGCACATCGGCCCGAACGCGCAGATCGTGGAGTTCGGCGCGGGCTCACTGCGCAAAGTGCGTTTGTTGCTGGACGCGATGAAGCAACCGGCCGGCTACGTGCCCATCGATATTTCCGGCGAGCACATGGCCCGTTCGGCCGCCGCCCTGCAGCACGATTACCCGGGCCTGCGCGTCGAGCCGGTGATCGCCGATTACACGCAGGACTTCGAGCTGCCTGCGCCGCTCGCAGCCGGGCGGCGCGTCGGCTTTTTCCCGGGCTCGACCATCGGCAACTTCACGCCGCAGGAGGCGCTGCATTTCCTCGGGCGCGCGGCGCGGCTGTTGCGCGGTGGCGCGCTGTTGCTCGGGGCCGACCTGATCAAGGACCCGGCCGTGCTGCATGCGGCTTACAACGACGCGCAAGGCGTCACGGCCGCGTTCAACCTCAACTTGCTGGCGCGCGCCAACCGCGAACTGGGCACCCGTTTCCTGCTGGAACAGTTTTCCCACAGCGCCTTCTACAATGCGCCGCAGCAACGCATCGAGATGCACCTGGTCAGCCGGTGCGCGCAGTCGGTCGTGCTCCAGGGCGAAATCTTCGAATTCGAGGAGGGCGAGACCCTGCACACCGAGAACTCCTGCAAGTTCACGACGCAGGGATTGCGGCGGCTGGCCGCGCGCGCGGGGTTCCGGCCGGGGCCGGTCTGGACCGACGCCGAGCGGCTGTTTTGCGTGCAGTGGTTGCACGCGCCTGCGTGAAGTTTTGCGGGACAGATCCTCAGCTCTGTCCGAACTGATTAGAAATCGATTGGACATTCATGAAAGCAAGCTGGAACGGCGTGGTCATCGCGCAAACCGACGACACCGTGGTGGTCGAAGGCAATCACTATTTTCCGGCGAGCACCTTGAAGCGCGAGTACGTGACCTTCAGCAATCATCACACCACTTGTCCCTGGAAGGGCGAGGCGAGCTATTACTCGCTGCTGGTCAACGGTGAGATGAACGCCGAGGCGGTGTGGTACTACCCCGATCCCAAGCCCGAAGCGCAGATGGTCAAGGACCGGGTCGCGTTCTGGAAAGGCGTGAAGGTCGAGGCCTGAAGATTTCGAGCCGGGTCGCCATCCAGGCCCGCTTTCGCCAGGCTTGCCTACGATGCTTCTCGCACCCCCCGTCACACCACCGCGCGACCTGCCCACGCTGCTGCGCAGCCAGGGCTATGCGGTGCTCGACGCGCAAGGCGTGTGCGAGCTCACCGGCTGCGCCTTGGGCGAATTGCTGGCCTTCGCGCCGAGCTGGAACGACTTGCCGGCCGATGCCTACCTGAAGGACGGCGGTCACTATCGGCGGCGGCGTCACTCGTCCTTCGTGGTCGATGGGCCCGCGGTGACCCAGGCGCCGCATCGCGCGCACTGGCAACCGCTGGAATACAACGCGCTGCACGGCGGCATGGAGCGCTGGTTCGAGCCGATGCAGGCCGCGGTCGTTGCGGCGCCCGCGTGGCCCAAACTGCTGCGAGCGCTGGCGCAAGTGAGCTCGGGCCTGAGAGGGCCGCAGCCCTGGTACGTCGAAGCGCACCAGTTCCGCATCGACACGGCCGGTGGCATCGGCCGGCCGACACCCGAAGGCGCGCATCGCGACGGGGTGGACCTCGTCGCGGTGTTCCTGGTCGGCCGCGAAAGCGTCAAGGGCGGCGAGACCCGCGTGTTCCAGGCCGACGGACCGGCGGGCCAGCGCTTCACGCTGAGCGAGCCGTGGAGCGTGCTGTTGCTGGACGATGAACGCGTGATCCATGAAACAACGCCGATCCAGCCGATGGGTGCGCCAGGGCACCGCGATACCTTGGTGTTGACTTTCCGGGCAAACGGATTTCAGGGCGTGCCCTGAGGTCCGGCAGATTCATGCCTCATTGCACCCTGCGCGCGAACTAACTTGCCAGCACGATAGGAAAGCTCGCGCGCAATCCATCAGCCGCCTGCACGAAAGGCACTGTGACCGCGCGCTGTCCCTCTTCGCCCAGCTGGCGCCAGAGGACATCGCGCTGGTTGTGCGGGTCGCCGGCGACATAGAGTTGGGTCGTCAGCAGCTCACGCCCGGCGAGCTTCACCTTGACGTGGATGTGCGGCGCGCGGCCGCTGTAAGGCGCCGGACGGATGGTGCGAAAGCGATAGCGCCCATCCGCGCCGACGGTGACACGGCCGAAGCCCTGGAAGGCCGGATCGGCCTTGCCGCGGTCTGCCGGGTGGTGGTAGTGCCCGGCCTCGTCGCACTGCCATATTTCGACTATCGCCCCGGCCACGGGCTTGCCTTGCAAATCCGTGACGCCGCCTTCCACCCACGCCGCATGGCCTTGCGAATAGTTCAAGCTGCCGTTGCGCAGCAGGTCGAAGTCGGAGTCAGCCGGAATCTCCACGGGATAGAACGGGCCTTCGGTTTGCGCGGGGGTCGGCCGGCCAGGCGCAGCGGGTTGGGCGCGCAGCCCGGTCCAGATCGCCGGCAGCGCGACCAGTGCCACGATGTCGCGGCGCTTGAGCAGGGCAGGGGACATGGCGTGCTCCATACGATCAGTCGGTGCGATGAGTGCCATCGTAGTCCCGGCCGGTTCAAAACGGAACCGCGCTTGCAAATGTCAACGCTTGCCCCGTGGCCGGATGCGCGAAGCGCAATTCGCTGGCGTGCAGCAGCAGCCGGCCGCTGCGCGCGTGCACTTCGGGCGGCGCATACCACGCGTCGCCGAGGATGGGATGTCCCAGCGAGCGCAAGTGCAGTCGCAGCTGGTGCGAGCGTCCGGTGAGCGGCTCGAGCTCGACGCGGGTGGTGTTCGCCACGGTGTCATGGCTCAAGACGCGCCAGCGCGTCTGGCTGGGCTTGCCCCGCTCGACATCGATCACTCGCAGCGGCCGGTTCGGCCAGTCCGCGGCAATGGGCAGGTCGATCACCGCCCACTCTTCAGGATCGGTGGCCGCAGCCGGCAGCCCCTCGACCACAGCCACGTAGCGTTTCCCGATCTGCCGCTGCGCAAATGCGTCGCCCAGAAGGCGTTGCACGGGCGCGCTGCGCGCCATCAGGCACAGGCCGGAAGTCGCCATGTCCAGCCGATGCACGACCAGCGCATCCGGATACAAGCGTCGCACCCGCGCCGACAGGCAATCCTGCTTGTCGGCACCGCGGCCCGGCACGCACAACAAGCCAGTGGGCTTGTTCAGGACCAGCAGATGGTCGTCGGCATGCAGCACCAGCGCGTCATCGATGAGCTCGGGTTCTCGGGATAATTCAGGCAATGAGCTATCTCCAATCGATTCCATTCACGCTCCAGGCCATCTTGCTGCTGACGGCCTCCAACGTCTTCATGACCATGGCCTGGTATGGCCACCTGAAGAACCTTGCCACCGCGCCCTGGTACATGGCCGCGCTGATCAGCTGGGGCATCGCGTTGGCGGAATACCTGCTGCAGGTGCCGGCCAACCGGATCGGGTTTCAACAGGCGGGCCTTTCCGTCGGCCAGCTCAAGATCATCCAGGAGCTGATCACATTGTCGGTGTTCGTGCCGTTTTCGCTGTACTACCTGGATCAGCCCTTGAAGCTCGATTACCTGTGGGCCGCGTTTTGCATGGCCGGTGCGGCGTATTTCATTTTCCGCAGCGCCTGAGGTCAGGAAGCTCCGGGCAAGCAAGCGCCATGCGCGACGGTACTTTCCCGGGATGAGATGCAAGGCGCCAGACCCAAGGCAAGCCTGGACGGCTTGCCTGGTCTGGCAACGCGGCAGATCGCCCGGAAAAGTGCCGTCCCTTCGGGCTCGGCCAAAAGACCGGCGCCTTGCCCACCAAATTCCTTGCCCGTGCGTCCAGCACGGGCTGCGAAACGTTGGCGGCCAATCCATCCGGTTTTTGGCTCGAGCGCGCATGACGCTTGCTTGCCCGGAGCTTCCTTGCCGCGCGTTACACTCGCCGCAACCCCGAACCACCCAACCAGGAGCCAGCAATGCTGTTTGGCAAGCTGCTGCCGCGCGAAGGCAATTTCTTCGAGATGTTCAACCAGCACGCGGACAAGATCGTCGAGGCGGCCAGGGCATTCTCGCAACTGGTGGCCAACTACAACGACGTGCACCTGCGCGAGCAGTACAACCGCGACGTCG
>JAQGMT010000097.1 GCA_028292185.1 Ramlibacter sp.
GCGATGACTTCGCCCTTCACCGAGCGCTGCATTTCGGTCACTTCCTCGGGCCGCTCGTCCACCAGCAACACCATCATGTGGATGTCGGGATAGTTGGCGGCGATGGCGTGAGCCATGTGCTGCATCATCACGGTCTTGCCGCTCTTGGGCGGCGCCACCAGCAGCGCGCGCTGGCCCTTGCCGATGGGCGCGATGATGTCGATGATGCGGCCGGTGATGTTTTCCTCGCCCTTGAAGTTCTCGCGTTCGAGCTTCATCTGCTCCTTGGGGAACAAGGGCGTGAGGTTCTCGAACATCACCTTGTGCTTGTTGCTCTCCGGCAGGCCGTCGTTGACCTTGTCCAGCTTGGTGAGCGCGAAGTAGCGTTCGCCGTCTTTCGGCGTGCGCACTTCACCTTCGATCATGTCGCCGGTGTGCAGGTTGAAGCGGCGCACCTGGCTGGGCGAGATGTAGATGTCATCCGTGCTCGCCGTGTAGCTGGTGTCCGGGCTGCGCAGGAAGCCGAATCCGTCCGGCAGGATTTCAAGCACACCGTCGGCGAACACCTGCTCGCCGGCACGGGCGCGCTTCTTGATGATCGCGAACATCAGCTCCTGTTTGCGCATCCGGCCGGTGTTCTCGATCTCAAGCTCTTCAGCCTGCTTGAGGACTTCGGACACGTGCAGTGCCTTGAGTTCGTTTAAGTGCATGGAGTTAGCCCTTGTGGAGCTCTTGTTGTCTTGGGGGAGGGTGGCGGCGAGGCGAGGGTGCCTCAGGTGCCGGGAACTCGAACTGCCCGCCTGCAATGGCGGATCAGCGAACTGAAAGGGATTATGACATAACAGACGAAAACGGGGCCGTGAAGGCCCCGTCTGGGTGCGCCTGACGGCGCGTTACTCCAGTTGCTGGTCGATGAAGGCGGTGAGCTGCGCCTTGCTCATGGCGCCCACCTTGGTGGCCGCGAGCTGGCCGTCCTTGAACAACATCAGCGTCGGAATGCCGCGAATGCCGAACTTCGCGGGGATTTCACGGTTCTCATCGACGTTCATCTTGGCGATCTGCAGCTTGTCCTGGTAGGTGGCCGAGACTTCGTCGAGGATCGGGGCGATCATCTTGCACGGCCCGCACCACTCGGCCCAGTAATCCACCAGCACCGGCTTGTCGGCCTTCAGGACGTCGGCCTCGAAAGTTGCATCGGAGATGTGCTTGATCAGATCGCTGGCCATGTGGGTTCCTTGTGGGCGGTGCCGCTGCAGGTGCAGGGCTCAAGTACAGTGAGGGAATTGTGACAGAAACGAAGTCCACGCGTGCCTCAGGGGCGGCCCCTTGCCCACTATGGCTGCGATAGTGCGAGACGATCGCGCTCTGCGGGCGCTACGAGGCGCGGCAGTGCGAATCGCCGAACTCATGAACGAGCGGCGCGCGCATCCCGCGCGCACCGTTGTGCTCTTGCCCTACATCCAGCTGTTGCCGCTGGTGCGGCAAGTGTGGGCCGAGCAGTCGCCCAATGGTTTCGCGCCGCGTTTCGAGACCACGCGAACGTGGTCGAGCGCCCATGCTTTCGCAGCCGGGGCCGACGATCTTTCTTTCGACATGGGCCTGGACTTGCTCACGGCGCGCGGGTGGCTGGAGCGCGCCGGACTCGCGGCGCGAGCGGACCTGCTGTCGTCGCGCCTGGTCGAGGCCGCATGGCAGCTGGCCGGCGTCGCCGCCGCTGAAGTCCCCGCCGAGCGCCCGCAGTGGGCCGTGCGTGCGCGCGTTGCCGTGGCGCTGGGCGCGGAGGCGCAGGCGCTGCAACTCGAAGCCGCGCTGGGCCGCATCGCCGCGGAATGGGCGGCGGGTTCGGCCTATGCCACAGATGCTTTGCTGCGGCCCGAAATCGCGCAGCAGACCGACCTGCTGGTCACCCTCGAAGGCTTCGAAGCCGACCCGCTGGCACGCACCATCGCACGTTCGTTCGGCGGCAACGCGGTCAGCCTCTCCCTGGACGAGGAGGGGCCGATGGGCGTGATTGCCTTGCACCCGGCGCGCGATCCCTCGGACGAAGCGGAGAGGGCGGCCGCATGCGTGTTGCGGCACGTCGAGGCGGGCCGCGTGCCCGTCGCGCTCGCGGCCATCGATCGCGTGCTCACGCGCCGCATCCGCGCGATGCTGGGCGCGCGCGGCCTGGGCATTCGCGATGAAACGGGATGGAAGCTGTCGACCACGCGGGCTGCGGCGCACGTGATGGGCGCATTGCGCGCTTGCGCGTGGAACGCGGGCAGCGATGCGGTGCTCGATTGGCTGAAGAACGCTCCGGCGGTGGCGCCGGCATCGGCCTGCGCGCTGGAGCGCCGTGTCAGGCGGGAAGGACTGCGCGAGTGGCGCTCGGTGGCTTCGCTGCAGTCTCCCGAGGGCGCGAAGTGGCCGGCGCTGATCGAGCAGGCCAACGCCTGGCGCGAAACGCTGCAGCCGGCGCGCACGCTGGCCCAGTGGCTGCAGTCCTGGCGCGAACTGTTGCAGGCCTGCGGGCACTGGCCTCGCCTGGAGGGGGACATGGCGGGGGCGCAGGTGATCAGCACGCTGGGATTGACGCCCGAGTCGCAACTGCAATGGCAGCAGTTGCCGCAAGCCGCGCGCCGTTTCACATTGGCGGACTTCACGGCGTGGGCCAACGAGGTGCTGGAGGCGGTGAACTTCAAGCCCGAGCAGCCGGGCTCAGAGCAAGTGGTGATCCTGCCTTTCAACCAACTGCTGGCGCGCGATGCCGCTGCCTTGGTGCTGCCGGGTTGCGACGAAGTGCGTTTGCCGCCTTCTCCCGAACCGCCGGGGCCGTGGACTGCGGCGCAGCGCGTGATGCTGGGTCTGCGCTCGCGCGATACACTGGAACAGGAACAGCGCGCGGGCTGGCGCAGCGCCTTGCGCACGGCGCACTGCGACGTGCTCTGGCGCACCAGCGACGACAGCGGCGAGCCGGTTCTCGCCAGCACGCTGGTGCAGTCGCTGATGCTGGAGGGCCAAGCCGGCCAGGTGGCCGACCCGCGCGATTTGCGCGAAGTGCCGGCCCAGCCGGTGCCCAAGCCCCTGCCCACCGGCACGCATCTGCCGGTGGCACAGCTGTCCGCAAGCGCCTATGAGGACCTGCGGCGCTGCCCGTATCGCTTCTTTGCGCTGCGGCAACTCGGCTTGCAGGAAGCCAGCGAGATCGATACCGAGCTCGACAAGCGCGACTTCGGCAACTGGTTGCACAAGGTGCTGAGCGGCTTTCATGAGGCGCTGCGAAGCACGCCGGTGCCTCATGGGCCGCAGCGTGCGCAGCTTCTGGACGCAATCGCCGACGAGGTGACGCATGCGCAAGGGCTGGAGGAGGGCGAGTTCCTGCCGTTCTCCGCTGCGTGGCCGCAAGTGCGCGATGGCTACCTCCTTTGGCTGGCGCAGCATGAGACAGAAGGCGCGGTGTTCGAGCGAGCCGAGAGCGATCACGAAATCCAGTTGGGTCCGGTCAAGCTGGTCGGCCGGATCGACCGCATCGACCGCATGCCCGACGGCAGCCTGCTGGTGATGGATTACAAGACCGAGGGCCGCCAGACCACGGCCGAACGCATCAAGCAGCCGGTGGAAGACACGCAGCTTGCGTTCTATGCGGCCCTGCTGGAGGAAGACACGCTGGGCGCCGCGTATGTCAATGTGGGTGAGCGCGGTGAGACCAGGCGCCTGGACCAGCTGCGGGTGGTGGAGGCGCGCGACCTGCTGGTCGAATCCATCCTGCACGATCTTTCACGCATCGAAGGCGGTGCGCAGATGCCGGCGCTGGGCGAAGGCATCGCGTGTGAATTCTGCGCGGCCCGCGGCCTGTGCCGCCGCGATTGGTGGAGTTCATGAAATCGCTGGCTTACGAACACAACGGCCAGCGCATCTCGCGCGAGCAGTTCTACGAGATTGCGTGCGATCCGCGCCGCAGCGTCGTGGTGGAAGCGTGCGCGGGCGCGGGCAAGACGTGGATGCTGGTGTCGCGCATCCTGCGAGCGCTGCTGGACGGCGCACAGCCGCACGAAATACTTGCCATCACGTTCACCAAGAAAGCCGCGGGCGAAATGCGGCAGCGCTTGCACGAGTGGCTGCAGGCGTTCGCGTCAGCATCGCCGCAGCAACTCGACGACGCGCTGATCCAGCGTGGCCTTGCGCCGACCCCCGCGTTGCGCAAGGCCTTGGGCGAGCTGTATTCGCGGCTGCTGGCGTGCGGACGGCCGGTGCAGGTGCGAACCTTTCACAGCTGGTTCGCCGCCCTGTTGCGCAGCGCCCCGCTGTCGGTGCTGGAAGCGCTGAAACTGCCCGCCAACTACGACTTGCTCGAAGACGACAGCGAAGCCATTGCGCTGGTGTGGCGGCGTTTTCATATGGCGGTCGCCGCGGAACCGGACGCGCGCCGCGATTTCGAAGCTTCCGTGGCGAGCTTCGGCCGCTTCAACACGCAGAAAGCGCTGCACGCGGCGCTGGACAAGCGGGTGGAGTTCACGCTGGCCGACGCGCACGGCGTGGTCGAGCCTTCGGTGAAACCCTTCGCTGAAGCCTTCCCGCGGTTCGCGGGCCTGGCCGAACCGGAGTTGGCGCTGGACGGCGACATCGCGCAAAAGATATGGCTTGCGCGGGCGCGCGTGTTGGGGGCCGAGAAGAACAAGACACCGCAGAAGGCAGCCGAGGCCATCGTTCAAGCTTTCGAGACGCCGGATCTGCAAGCCCGCTTCATCCTGCTGCGCAGGGCCTTGTTCGTCGCCAACGAGAATCGGCTGACGGCACACCTCGTCAAGTTTCAAGCGGCGCAGGACGCCGAGCCGGAGTTGCAGGCCTTGTGCGCGGCACGGGCCCAACATGACGCGTGGCTGCATCACAAGCGCATCACGCGACTGGCCCGCCTGCTGATCGCGCAGTTCGGCGCGCTCAAGCGCGAGCACGGCTGGGTGGACATGAACGACGTCGAACGGGCCGCGCTGGTGATGCTGTCGGATGAAGTGCTGTCGGGCTGGGTGCAGGAGCGGCTGGACGCGCAAACGGGTCATTTGCTCATCGACGAGTTTCAGGACACCAATCCGCTGCAGTGGCAGGCGCTGCACGCGTGGCTGGCCAGTTATGCGGGCGCGGCCGGCCGCCGTCCGGGCGTGTTCATCGTCGGCGATCCCAAGCAAAGCATTTACCGCTTCCGCCGTGCGGAGCCGCAGGTGTTCCACGCGGCCAAGGAGTTCGTCGTGGATGCCTTGGGCGGTGATGTGCTCAGCTGCGACCACACGCACCGCAACGCACCGCAGCTCCTCGAGCTCGTGAACCGGGTGATGGGCCAGGCGCAGGCGGAAGGGCGATACGACGGCTTCCGGGCACACACCACGGAGTCCACGCAGGTGGGCCAAGCCGGCCGTTTGCCACAGGTCGAACGGGTGCAGAAGCCGCTTGCAGCGGCCGCCGACCCCGATGCGTCGCTCGAGTGGCGCGACAGCCTGACGGTGCCGCGCGAACTGCCGGAAGAAAAATTGATGACCCTGGAGTGCCGCCAGGCGGCTGCGTGGATTGCGGGCCAGTTGGCGCAGGGTGCGGATCCCGGCGACATCATGGTGCTTGCGCGCCGCCGCGACCGGCTCGGCGTGATGGAGGATGAACTGCGCGCGCTGCACATTCCGGCGCAGCAACCGGAGAAGAGCGAACTGGGCGAAGCGTCCGAAGTGCAGGACATCGTCGCTTTGCTCGACGTGCTGGTCTCGACGACGCACGATCTGTCGCTGGCTCGCGCATTGAAGTCGCCGCTGTTCGGGCTGCCGGATGAGGCGCTGGTGCAGATCGCACTCGCCGCGCGGCGCAGCGCGGACGAGGGGCGCCCCCGTTCCTGGTTCGAACTGGTGCAAAAAGAAAGCTTGCCTGCGCCCGTGCCGCAAGAGCTCGCCGCCACCTTGCTGCGCTGGAAGGGTTGGGTCGATGCGCTGCCGCCGCACGATGCGCTGGAAGCCATCTACCACGAGGGCGACGTGCTGGCGCGATTCGGCGCCGCCGCGCCGGCGGCGCTGCGCGATGGCGTGCTGGCCAGCCTGCGTGCGCTGCTCGGGGCCGCGCTGCAAGTCGACGGTGCGCGCTATGCCACGCCATACGCGCTGGTGCGCGCGCTCAAGGCGGGCGGCGTTCCGGCGCCTTCGCATGCAGCCCCGGGCGCCGTACGCTTGCTGACGGTGCACGGGGCCAAGGGACTGGAGGCCGGCACGGTCTTGATGCTGGACACGGATGGCTCGCCGCCCAAGGCCGAGTCGATGGGCGTGATCGTCGAGTGGCCCGGCGAAGCGCCCTCGCCGTGGCGTTTCGCCTTTCTTGCCAGCGAGACGCGGCCGCCGGCCTGCAGCACGCAGGCGCTGGAGGTGGAGATGGCCGCTCGCCAGCGCGAGGAGCTCAATGCGCTGTACGTCGCAATGACGCGCGCCCGGCGCCAACTGGTGATCTCGTCCGTGCAGCCGCACATCCAGGCCGAAAGCAGCTGGTGGCAAAGGCTGCAGCCTTTCTGCGAAGCGCTGGAGGTGCCGCAAGCGTCCGCGGATGCCAGCCTGTTCGCGCAAGCGGCGGCGATGAACTTCATGCTGCCGGTGCTGCCCGCGATCGCGCTAGTACACGGCGCATCGGTGAAGCCGGCCCGGGTGGCGGCGCCATCGACGCCGCAGACTCGATTTGGCGAAGCCGTACATCGCTTGCTCGAATTCCATGTGCCCCCAGCGGCGTCGTGGAGTGCCGCGCAACTTCAGCGCGTGCAGCGCGAATTCTCATTGAGTGCAGCCACGGCGGAAGAAGCCGCCCGCATGGCGCGCCGCATCATCGGCGGGGAGGGCGCCTGGGCCTGGGATCCTGCGGTGGTCGACTGGCAGGGCAACGAAGTGGAGTTGATGCATGAAGGCGAGTTGCTTCGGCTCGATCGCCTGGTGCGCCGGCGCG
>JAQGMT010000117.1 GCA_028292185.1 Ramlibacter sp.
CTGCGCAAGAACCTTGGCTTGTTCGCGAATTTCCGCCCGGCGATCTGCTACGACGAACTGGTGGCGGCTTCCAGCCTGAAGCCCGAACTCGTTTCCGGCCTGGACATCCTGATCATTCGCGAGCTGACGGGCGACATCTACTTCGGCCAGCCCCGCGGACGCCGCACGGCGCCCGATGGCCACTTCCCCGGATCCGAGGAAGCCTTCGACACGATGCGCTACTCGCGCCCGGAAATCGAACGCATCGCCCACGTCGCCTTCGAAGCGGCGCGCAAGCGCGGCAAGCGGGTGACCAGCGTCGACAAGGCCAACGTGCTGGAAACGTCGCAGCTGTGGAAGGACGTGGTCACCGAAATCGGGACGCAATACCCTGACGTGGCCCTCGACCACATGTACGTGGACAACGCGGCGATGCAGCTGGTGCGGGCCCCGAAAAAATTCGACGTGGTGGTCACCGGCAACATGTTCGGCGACATCCTCTCGGATGCGGCGGCCATGCTCACCGGCTCGATCGGCATGCTGCCGTCCGCCAGCCTCAACGCCTCCAACCAGGGCTTGTACGAACCCAGTCACGGCAGCGCGCCCGACATCGCGGGCAAGGGAATCGCCAATCCATTGGCTACAATATTGTCTGCTGCCATGATGCTTCGCTTTTCCCTCGACCAGCCCGAATCCGCCGACCGCATCGAGTCCGCGGTGAAGGCCGTGCTCGCCTCGGGCCTGCGCACGACGGACATCCACTCCGAAGGCACGAAGAAGGTGGGCACGCGCGAGATGGGCGACGCGGTCGTCGCGGCCCTCGCGCGCAGCACTACGAAGAAGACCACCAAGGGCTAGCAAGCTCGGTCTCGTCGCGCCCCCCGGCCGCACGAGCCGGGACAAAAGGTTTTGAATTCAACTTTTGAAAAGGGCGATGGAAATGAAACTCTCGAACGGACAACAGCCGGTCGTCGGCCTGGTCGGCTGGCGCGGCATGGTCGGCTCCGTGCTGATGGACCGCATGCAGGCGGAAGGCGACTTCGCGCTGATCGAGCCGCTGTTCTTTTCCACGTCGAATGCCGGCGGCAAGGCGCCGGCACAAGCCAAGAACGAGACCAAGCTGCAGGATGCCTTCGACATCCAGGCCCTGAAGAAGTGCGACATCGTGATCACGGCGCAGGGCGGCGACTACACCACCGAAGTCTTCCCCAAGCTGCGCGCGAGTGGCTGGGCCGGCCATTGGATCGATGCCGCGTCGAGCCTGCGCATGAAGGACGACGCCGTCATCGTCCTCGACCCGGTGAACATGCCGGTGATCAAGAACGCGCTGTCCAAGGGCGGCAAGAACTGGATCGGCGGCAATTGCACCGTCAGCTGCATGTTGATGGGCGTGGGAGCGCTCTACAAGGCGGGGCTTGTCGAGTGGATGAGCAGCATGACTTACCAGGCCGCGTCCGGCGGCGGCGCCCAGCATATGCGCGAACTGCTGACGCAGTTCGGCACGCTCAACAGCGAAGTGAAGGCGCTGCTGGCCGACCCCAAGTCCGCCATCCTTGAAATCGATCGCAAGATCCTTTCGCGCCAGCAGTCGATGTCGTCCGGCGAAACCGAGAACTTCGGCGTGCCGCTGGGCGGCTCGCTCATTCCGTGGATCGACAAGGACCTGGGCGAAGGCATCTCGCGCGAGGAATGGAAAGCCGGCGCCGAGACCAACAAGATCCTGGGCCAAGGGCCGGGCTTCGGCACCAGCGCCATTCCGGTGGACGGCTTTTGCGTGCGCGTCGGCACGATGCGCTGCCACAGCCAGGCGCTGACCTTCAAGCTCAAGAAGGATGTGCCGCTGGCCGACGTCGAGCAACTGCTCGCCAACGACAACGCCTGGGTCAAGGTGGTTCCCAACACGCGTGAGGCCACGATCACGTCACTCACGCCCGTCGCGGTGACCGGCAGGCTCGACATTGCCGTGGGCCGCATCCGCAAGCTGGCCATGGGACCCGAGTACCTCGGCGCCTTCACGATCGGCGACCAGCTCTTGTGGGGCGCAGCCGAACCGCTGCGCCGCATGCTGCGCATCCTGATCGACGCGTAAGCAGGTCCGCTTGCCGTCGGCTTGTCATGCCTCGTTACAGGCCGTTGTCGGGCGACAACATGGGGCACATGCAACCATGCTCGAATACAGCGCTCCGAAGTTAAAACCTGTCTCAGCTTGTCAGCCTAAGACATTGATGCTATGGTCCTTTTAGCAATTCAGCGTCGAGGCTTTTGTTCGCATGATGAGTAAAAAATCGCCTGCAGACCAAGCATCGGGGGCACGGAAATCGGTCGAGAAGCCGCAATGGCGGGCAACAGCTCTGGCGCTCGCCACAGCCGTGCTGCTAGGTGTCTCGACCCATGCCAGCGCTCTCGCCTTGGGTCCCGTGACGGTCCAGTCGGCTCTCGGCGAGCCGCTGCGGGCGGAGGTCGACGTTCCCGAAATCAATGCTGAGGAAGTCGCCAGCTTGCGCGCAGGCGTGGCGTCGCCCACCGCCTTTCAGTCGGCCGGCCTCGAGTACAACGCCGCGCTGAGCGGCATCAAGATCTCGCTCGAGAAGCGCCCCAACGGCAGCTACTTCCTGCGACTGTCCAGCGATCGGGCCATCACCGATCCTTTTCTCGACCTGATTCTCGAGACCTCCTGGTCGTCGGGACGCATCGTGCGTGACTACACGATGCTGTTCGATCCACCGAACCTGCGCCAGGGTGCGCCTCTGGCAGCCCAGGTGTCGCCTGCCGCGCCCGCGCCGAGACTGAGTGCGGCCCCCGCGGCAGCAGCGCCCGCCGCACCCGTGACCCGGCAAGCTCCAGCCGCGCCATCGTCGCCGACGGCCGCCACGTCCTCCCCAGCCCCCGCGCCGGCGGGCGCACGCCAAGCTGCTGCTGCCAAGCCAAGGGCGCAGGGCAAGCAGCAGGTGACCGTTCAAGGCGGAGACACCGCCGGCAAGATCGCCGCCGCCAACAAACCCGCCAGCATCTCGCTCGACCAGATGTTGGTCGCCATGCTGCGCGCCAACCCGGATGCGTTCATCGACGGCAACATCAACCGGCTGAAGTCCGGCGCAGTGCTCGACATCCCGAGCGCCGAACAAGCCGAGCAGACCCCCGCTCCCGAGGCCAACCGCACGGTGATCGCGCAGAGCCGCGACTTCAACGAATTCCGGCGTCGCCTGGCCGAAGGCATGCCCGCCACGCGCATCGCTCCGGCCGAGCGCCAGGCCAGCGGAAAACTGCAAGCCCAGGTCGAAGAGAAGAAGCCCGGCGCCGCCGCACCCGACAAGCTCACGCTGTCCAAAGGCGCGATGCAAGGCAAGGGCAACGCCGACAAGATCGCGCAGGACCGTGCCGCGCAGGATTCGGCCACGCGCCTGGCGGAGTTGAACAAGAACATCGCCGACCTGAACAAGCTCGGCACCTCGACCAGCGCTGCGCCTGCTGCCGGCGCCACCGCCGCCAAGCCGGGCATCTCGGTGCCGGTGGGCGCGGCCAGCGCCGCCAAGCCCGCAGCGGCCCCTGCGTCTACAGCCACCGCAGCGGCTGCGGCGTCGCAAGCCAAAGCTCCAGCGCCAGCGGCAGTTGCGGCCGTGAAGCCGGCCTCCGCTGCGCCGGCCGCACCCGCCGTCGTCGCCGCGGCAGTTCCCGTGCCATCGGCCGCACCAGCCCCATCGGCAGCACCTGCGGCGACCGCAGTGCCCAGTGCGGCGGCTTCCGCGCCGGCAGCTGTCCCCGCAACTGCAGCCAGCGAGCCGGCCGCCGCCGCAGCGCTCCCGGCGTCCGGTGCAGCCGGCACGCCTCAAGCCGGCAGCTCCGCCGTCGTGGCGGC
>JAQGMT010000122.1 GCA_028292185.1 Ramlibacter sp.
TATTGCGGCCGATCCCCAGCTTCTGCGCCGCTTCGATGCGGCGTCCGCGGGTGTTGGCCAGCGCGGTGAGGATCAGCCGCGACTCGAAGCGCTTGGTCAGTTCTTCCCAGACGTCTTGCCGGCCGCTCGCGAGCAGTTCCATGGCTTCGGCCTCCAGCCCGCTTTCCCAGGTGCGCTGAGCCGTCGCGGCGCTGGGCACCTCGCCGACCAACACGGGCAAGGCCACGGCGCCCGCATCGTCGGGCGCGGCCGCGCGGCTCGGAATCTGCGCGGCTGAGGGCGCCGGCCGCGTGGCGGCTCCCTCAGTGGCCGCCGGGCCGATTTCCGGCGGCAGGTCCTTGGGCTCAATCTGCTGCGCCGGCGCCATCACCGTGAGCCAGTGACAGATATTTTCGAGCTGGCGCACATTGCCCGGGAAGTTGAAGTTTCCCAGCCGCGCCAGCGCACCGTCGGAGATGCGCTTGGTCTCGTCGCCCAATTGCAACGCGCTTTGCTGCAGGAAATGACGCGTGAGCATCGGAATGTCTTCCTTGCGTTCGCGCAGTGCCGGCAAGCGCAGGCGGATCACGTTCAGGCGGTGGAACAAGTCCTCGCGGAAAGCACCTTCCTTGACGCGCTGTTCCAGGTCCTGGTGGGTCGCCGCGATCACCCGCACGTTGGCCTTCACCGCGTTGTGTCCGCCGACGCGGTAGAAGTGGCCGTCCGACAAGACCCTCAACAAACGCGTCTGCAAGTCGAACGGCATGTCGCCGATTTCATCGAGGAACAGCGTTCCGCCGTCGGCCTGCTCGAAGCGTCCGCGGCGCATCGTCTGCGCTCCGGTGAATGCGCCGCGCTCGTGGCCGAACAACTCGCTTTCCAGCAGGTCCTTCGGGATGGCGGCGGTATTGATCGCAATGAAGGGTCCGCTTGCGCGCAGTGAATGCTTGTGCAAGGCACGAGCAACGAGTTCCTTGCCCGAGCCCGACTCGCCCGTGATCATCACGGTCACGTTGCTTTGCGAGAGGCGCCCGATCGCGCGGAACACGTCCTGCATCGCCGGCGCCTGGCCCAGCATCTCGGGCGCGGCCGACATGCGTTCCTCGGCCACCTCCTCGCGCTGACTTTCTTCCACCGCGCGGCGGATCAACTCGATCGCCTTGGGCAGGTCGAAAGGCTTGGGCAGGTATTCGAACGCGCCGCCCTGGAACGCGGAGACCGCGCTGTCCAGGTCGGAGAACGCCGTCATGATGATGACGGGCAGCCCTGGATGCTTTTCCTTCACCTTCGACAACAGATCGAGGCCTGAGCCGCCCGGCATCCGGATGTCGCTGACCAAGATCTGCGGGCCGTTCTCGTCGTCGCCCGACTCCAGCGCCTGCAGCACTTCGCGCGGATTGGTGAAGCTGCGGGTGGGAAGGTCTTCGCGCAGCAGCGCTTTCTCCAGCACGAAGCGGATGGATTGGTCATCGTCAACGATCCAGATCGGCTTCATGTGTTCTCGTGTTCCCGGGTCAATTTCGCACTTGCTGTTCAGGGCAACGGAATCAATATCTTGAAATCCGTCCTTGCGGGCACGCTGTCGCACTCGATCGACCCATGATGCTGCTGCACGAAGGTTTGCGCCAGCGTCAGCCCCAGGCCGGAACCGCCTTCCCTGCCCGACACCAGCGGGAAGAAGATGCGATCCCTGATCGAGTCCGGCACGCCGGGCCCGTTGTCGATGACATGCAATTCCAATGCCAATCGATAGCGCTGCTTGCCGAAAGTCACTTGACGGGCGATGCGCGTGCGAAACACCAATTCGCCCTCACCGGCGGCGATCCGCTCCGAGAGCGCCTGGCAGGCGTTCTGCGCGATGTTCAATACCGCCTGGATCAACTGTTCGCGATCGCCGCGAAACGCGGGAATCGACGCGTCGTAGTCGCGCACGACCTTCAGGCCCCGCGGGAACTCGGCAAGGATCACCGAGCGGACCCTCTCGCACACCTCGTGGATGTTCATGTCCCCGACCATGTGCGGGCGGCGGTGCGGCGCCAGCAAGCGATCCACCAGAGTCTGAAGCCGATCGGCTTCGTGAATGATGACGCGCGTGTACTCCTTCAGGTCCTTCGAGTCGATCTCCATTTCCAGCAGCTGCGCCGCGCCGCGAATACCGCCGAGGGGATTCTTGATTTCGTGCGCGAGGTTGCGGATCAGCTCCTTGTTGGCTTGCGCCTGGCCGATCAGCCGCTCTTCGCGATCTTGCCGGGCCTGCGCTTCCAGCGGCAGCAATTCGACGACGAACTCGCCAGGCCGGTCGGTCTGCGCCACCACCACATGAACGCGCAAGGGCTCACCGGTGTTCTGGCGCACCAGCCACGCGTCGTAACGCAGCGCTGCGAACTCGTTGCTGTTCGCCCCTTGCAGCGCATTCTGCAAGACGTGCGGCTCGGTGAAGAAGTGAACGAGGCCCGCGCCTTCGATGGTGCGGCGCGAAGTGCCCAGAGCGTCTTCAAGCGCCGAGTTGGCGAACAGCACGCTGCCATCGCTGGCGACCACGGCCACCAAGGTGGCCAGCAGGTCCAGCGACTGAAAGCGGGAAGGTGAAGGCGCCGGTTGGGTCAAGCCCTCATTTTGACGTAACGCGACCGAGCTCCCGCTTGAGCCCGGCAATATCGTTTTCCGTGCGCGCGATGTTCGCCTTCAATTCGGCGACCCGATCGAGGTACTTCTGGTGATTGCGATGCTCCGGGCCGAGCATCTCGGGCTCGCCCTTGTTGTATTCATTGGCCAGTTCGGCCTGCCGGCTCTCGGCCTTCTTCAACTCGGCTTCCAGAATGCCGCGCGCATCCGCGTCGCGGGCACGCTGTTCGTCGGCCTCCACGCGCTGGCCCGGGCCGGCGCCCGACTGTTGCGCGGTGGCGACCTTGACGGAGGCCGGACGCGCATTGACCTTGGTACCCTGGACCACGGTGATGTTGCCGCCTTCCATGGTCTTGCAGCCCTTGGCGCGCGCCTCGGCGGCATCGTTGGTGTACACGTTGCCGGTGCATCGATAGATGGTTTGGGCGTAGCTGTTGCCTGCCATCGCGGCTGCAACCAGGGGAATCAGAAAAGCGAATTTCATGAGCTTGCTCCTCGCATCGAATCGCTCAGGACGGCCTTCCAGTATCGCGCAACTCTTCAGAAAAACCAATTAAGCCCTTGATTCCAAAAGAGAAAGGACGGCAAGCGCCGTCCTTTTCGCAACATCGCTGTAAAAAATTACAGCGTTCAAGTACGCGCGTCGCCGAAGGCGACCGCGTTCACTCCTTCATAAAGAATAGTACATGTCGAACTCGATCGGATGCGTCGTCATGCGGAAGCGGGTGACTTCCTGCATCTTCAGCTCGATGTAAGCGTCGATCATGGTGTCGGTGAACACGCCACCCTTGGTCAGGAAGCCGCGGCCCTTGTCCAGATAGTCGAGTGCCTGGTCGAGGCTGTGGCAAACGGTCGGGATCTTCGCGTCTTCTTCCGGCGGCAGGTGGTACAGGTCCTTGGTGGCCGCTTCGCCGGGATGGATCTTGTTCTCCACGCCGTCGAGGCCGGCCATCAGCATTGCCGCGAAACCCAGATACGGGTTCATCAGCGGGTCCGGGAAGCGCACTTCGATGCGGCGGCCCTTCGGGTTGGCCACGTACGGAATGCGCACCGATGCGGAGCGGTTGCGGGCCGAGTAAGCCAGCTTCACCGGCGCCTCGAAGCCGGGCACCAGGCGCTTGTAGCTGTTGGTGCCGGGATTGGTGATGGCGTTCAGCGCGCGAGCGTGCTTGATGATGCCGCCGATGTAGTACAGCGCGAAGTCGGACAGGCCCGCGTAGCCCTCGCCGGCGAACAGGTTCTTGCCGCCCTTCCACACCGACTGGTGCACGTGCATGCCGGAGCCGTTGTCGCCGACCACCGGCTTGGGCATGAAGGTCGCCGTCTTGCCGTAGGCGTTGGCGACGTTGTGGATGACGTACTTCATCCAGATGGTCCAGTCGGCCCGCTCGACCAGCGTGGAGAACCGGGTGCCGATCTCGTTCTGGCCGGCGCCCGCCACTTCGTGGTGGAACACTTCGACCGGGATGCCGAGTTGCTCGAGGATCAGCGAGATTTCGGCGCGCAGGTCCTGCGTGCTGTCCACCGGTGGCACCGGGAAGTAGCCGCCCTTGGTGGTGGGACGATGGCCCTTGTTACCGCCTTCGATCACCTTGCCGGTGTTCCATGGCGCTTCGTACTCGTCGATGTGAACGAACGAGCCTGACTGGTCGGCGCCCCAGCGCACGTCGTCGAAGATGAAGAATTCGGGTTCCGGACCGAAGTAGGCCGTGTCGCCCAGGCCCGAGGCCTTGAGGTACGCCTCGGCGCGCTTGGCGATCGAGCGCGGGTCGCGGTCGTAGGCCTTGCCGTCGCCCGGCTCCAGCACGTCGCACGACAGGAACAGCGTGGTCTCTTCGAAGAACGGGTCGATGTTGGCCGTCGTCGGGTCCGGCATCAGCAGCATGTCGGAGGCTTCGATGCCCTTCCAGCCGGCAACCGACGAACCGTCGAATGCGTGGCCCGAGCTGAACTTGTCCTCGTCGAAATGCGAAACGGGCACGGTGACGTGTTGTTCTTTTCCGCGGGTGTCGGTGAAACGGAAGTCGACAAACTTGACTTCGTTTTCCTTCACCATCTTCATCACGTCAGCGACGTTCTTGGCTGCCATCAGGTTCTCCTGGGTTGGGGATGGTTGTTAAGAAATGGGTGCGATGGGAATGCAGTTTCTGTGCCAAAGCTGGTGCATGGACGCGCGCTGCAGAGCTGCGCGATTCTCGCTGATCCGGCGGGCGTTTCCCTACGGAAGCCTTGCGCTTTTGGATGAGATGCGCGCGAGATTGGTGCGCAAGGGAATAGGCACTATTTTGGTGCTTTGTAGTTTATCGCACCAATTCCGGGCCCAGGCGAGCCCCAAACGATTCGAGCCCAGCAAGCAGCTGCATGTACGCGGGCGCTACACGGGCAGGTTCACCCTTCACGCCCAGGTCGATGTGGCGACCCCATTGCGGATGATCGACGCTCGGCAGGCTGAACACCTTCACGCCCGGATGATCGCGCTCGATCTGCTCCATGAGCGGCGTGAGCGAAGCCTCCATCGCGCCGAAAACGATCACCGATTTCTCGACGTAGGCTTCGCGGCGGAACAGGTGCGTGTAGTGGCGGTCCAGCACCCACTCCATCATGGGCCAAGCCATCACGGGGAAGCCGGGAACGAAGTGAACGTGGCCGGCGCTGAACCCCGGGATCTTGTTGTACGGGTTGGGGATGATGCTCGCGCCCTTGGGGAACACGCCCATGTTGAGGCGATGGATGTTGTCCGGCCGGTCGGGCTCGTAAACGATGCCCTGCTCCCGTGCCGTGTCCTGCATGCGCTCGCGGATCAGGGCTTCGGCCTCGCGATGAAGTTCGAGCTCGACACCGAGCGCCTTGGCAGCGCACTGACGCGTGTGGTCGTCGGGCGTCGCGCCGATGCCTCCGCAGGAGAAGACCACGTCGCTGCTGTCGAAGGCGCGGCGCAAGGTGGCGGTGATCCGCTCGGGGTCGTCGCCCACGTACTCGGCCCATCCCAGTTGCAAGCCGCGCGCCGCGAGCAGTTCGATCACCTTGGGCATGTGCTTGTCCGCGCGCTTGCCGGAGAGGATCTCGTCGCCGACGATGACGAGGCCGAAGCCCGGCTGCTCAGCCGCGGGTTGTGTTTTCATCATCCTTGAATGCTACCGGGGCCGCCGCCTCATCCGCACGCAGCTTCTCGAGCGCCGCCAGGCCGTAATGCGCGAACCAGAGGCCCGCGAAAGCGAAGATGAGCGTGTAGATCCAGATCGCCACGGGAATGAGGACCACGAACGCCGCCGCGAACAGCGCGCCCGAAGCCCAGACGATGCTCGGCGCCGCACCCAGGTAGCCCGTGAGCACGCCGATGCCCAGAAGCCAGGGCCTGTGCTTGCGGAACACTTCGCGGCGTTCGTCCACGCTCGCGTGCTCGGCCAGTGCGTCGAAGGCCATCACGCGGTAAGTGAGCCATCCCCAGATCAGCGGCGGCAGGACCAGGATGAGGGGCGGCACCAGCCACAGCGGCAGCGAAACGACGAAAGCGAGCAGCGCAAGCAGGGACGAGCCCAGTGACCAGGCGATGCTGAGCGACAGCGACCCGCCATGCTTGCGCTCGAGGTTCGGGAAACGCCGTTGCGCCACCAGCGAGGTCAGCGCCGGCCCCATGAGCACGGCGACCAGCAGCAACGAGCCGAGGACGATCAGCGGGGTGACCGCGAAGATGACGATCAAGGGCGCCACGACGGTCTTCAGGTTGCCCGCGCCCACGCCTTGCAGCCAGTTCCAGATGCTGCGCAGCAGGTCGGACGACTCCAGTATCGCGCGCACCCACTGAAGCGCCGGATCCCAGAAGAAGTAGCCCAGGCCCAGCGACAGCGCCACCATCACGACGAGCGGCAGGA
>JAQGMT010000493.1 GCA_028292185.1 Ramlibacter sp.
GATGATCAGGCTGATCTTCAGCCCCTTCGGTCCTTCGCTGACATAGGTGCAGTTGCCCGGGTACCAGCCTTCCACCGGCACCCACGGCATGATCTTGCGGTACTTCTGGACGATCTCGCCCTGGTCGTTCATCAGGATCAGCGTGTTGTACGGCGCCTTGTACGGATGCTCCTCGTGCCGCTCGCCGGTGAGGGAGAACACGCCCCAGACCTTGGCCTTGCGACAGGCGGCCGCGAAGATCTCCGTCTCTTCCCCCGGTACGGTGGCGGCGGTTTCGTACATCTCCTTGGAGTCGTACATGATCCCGTGCGTGCTGTACTCGGGAAAGATCACCAGGTCCATGCCCGGCAGGCCGGTCTTCATGCCGACCACCATGTCGGCGATCTTGCGCGCGTTGTCCAGCACCTCTGCCTTGCTGTGCAGGCGCGGCATCTTGTAGTTGACGACGGCAACGCCGACCGTGTCCTTGCTGCTCGAAATATCTCCGTGGATCATGCTTGCTCCTGTGAACGTGAATCGTTGCTGCTCAATCGACCGGAATGGCCAGCAGTTCCTTGAGGCTGTCATCGATGAATTTGGTGTCCACCGGGTTGGCGCCGCCTCCCGCGAAGTGGCCCCAGACCCCGGGGATCGGGCGGCATTCGGCATTTGGCATTTGTGCGACCTCGGCCTCGTTGTCGGCAACGGGGAAGTACAGGTCCATGGCCCCAGGCATGACCAGTGCCTTGGCCTTGATGGCACCGAGTGCCCGCTTGAAGTCTCCGTTGAACACCGGATTGGCACTGATGTCGCCGTTCTGCCAGCTCCACAGCATCGCCAGCAGGTTGTTGGCATCCTTCGGCAGGAAAAAGCCTTCCCAGAAGGCGACCAGGAAGTCCTCCAGCGAGCTGTAGCCCATCCCGCGCCACAGCTCCTGCATGTAGAACGGCTGCGACAGGCCCCACCCGGCATACACCCGGCCGACGCCGCGCAGTCCCTTGTTGGGGGGCGAGTCGTACCAGCCCGCCTGGAAGGCGACGTCGTTGGTCAATGCCGCCTTCACACCTTCCAGAAACACGAAGTTGTGCGGCGCCGTGCGGGCCGAGCCGCAGAACGGCGCGATGCGCTGCACCATGTCGGGATACAGGCAGCCCCACTGGTTGGTCTGCTGCGCGCCCATCGACCAGCCCACCACCAGCTTGATCTTTTCAATGCCGAACTTCTCGGTCACCAGGCGGTGCTGGAGCGTCACGTTGTCGTACAGCGTGATGTTCGGGAAGCGAGCGCGGTCGTACGGCGCCGGCGTATTGCTGGGCGAAGACGACAGCCCGTTGCCCAGCATGTTCGGCACGATGATGAAGTACTTGTCGGGGTCGAGTGCCATCCCCTTGCCGATCAGCCACTCGTTGTCGTAGTGCTGGCCGGAGTACCACGTCGGATAGACGATGACGTTGCTCCTGGCGGCGTTGAGGGTGCCATAAGTCTTGTAGGCGAGCCGGGCGTTGCGCAGGGTGGCGCCGCCCTGCAACACGACGTCGCCGAGGTCGTGGATTTCGTAGTCCATGGATGCCCGCCCGTTCAGCGTTGCGCGGGGGCCAGGGAGGCCGCATCCGACTTGCGGGCTACAGCGGCCAGCGCCAGGTACGCGATGCCGCCGGCCAGAAAGGCCGTGACCGCTGTCGACAGCTGCGGCGCGAACGTTTCGACCAGGTAGGCAACCAGCGAACCGGCCGCCCAGGCGCCGAAGGCCCGGGGACGCCAGTTGGCGCTGATCTGCGCATTCGGGCGCAGCAGGTACAGGTCGACCAGGATGATGGCGCCGATCGGCGGCACCAGGATGCCCAGCAGCGACAGCCAGGGAATGAACAGCGCCCATACGTTGGCGGCGGCAATGACGATCCCGGCGACGGCGAGCCCCACGGCGAACAGCCGCATGCGCCCGTTGCCGATGCGCGACCAACCCACCGCGGAGTTGTACAGGCAATGGGCGCACACCGAGCCGAGATTGCAGAACAGGAAGATGAAGGCGATCGTCGACAGCCACGGCAGGTCCTGCGCCAGCAGGTAGCCGAACATGTTGTCGAGACCGAACGGCTGGGGGTTGGGCACAGCCAGGGCAGCGGTCATGATGCCGCCGACCAGCATCGCTACCAGGTTGGCGAACGGGAACGCGCAGAAGGTGGCGAGCAAGGAAGACCTGGTGTCGCTCGCCCAGCGGTTGAAGTCGGCGGTCACGGTGCCGGCATCCACGAACAGGGTGATGACGATGGTGAGCCCGATGCCGAAGGCCATGGGCGTTCCACTGTCGGTCCCGGCATAGCCGACCACCTTGTCCCATCCCGCGCTGCTGGCCGAGTGCAATGCCACCCAGCCTCCCAGCAGGACGAACAAGGGCACGGACACGAGTCCGATCCAGTGCAAGCCGCGGATGCCGACGAAGGTGATGCCCAGGTACAGCACGCCGGCGATGACGGTCATCGTCAGGTAGTCGAGCTTGAAAGCGGTGTGAATGAGGTTGCCGGTGATCCCGGTCTGCACTGCATACCAACCTAGCAGCAATGTGGACAGCAGACCCGACGCCAGGACGTAGCCCTTGCGGCCGAACACCGCGCTGGCGATCAACGCGAAGTTGACGCCGCGGGTGGTTCCCAGCACGCCGAGGGCGCCGACATAGCAAAACATCAAGGCGTTGCCGATCAGCATGGCCAGCAGGGCGGCCTTGAACCCCATCCCCGCCACCAGGATCGAGCCGGTCATGGCCCCGGTGATGATCATGGGGAATCCAAGCCAGACCATCGCCACCGAAAAGGTGCTGCGCCGCGCCGACAGCGGCACAGGCCCATGTTCGTACTCCGCGCCAAGCACACTGTCGTCTACGGGGTTCTTTGACATTGAAAAGCTACGCCTTTGTTGAGGGAATGGGGCCGCGTCGGATGCGCGGCGGAATGGACCGTCGATGCCCGGCGGTCAGTGGCTGATCATCCAGGGGCGCTTGGCCGGGAAGGCCTTGGCGCCGCTGGCGGAAGTGACGGTGCTGCCGCGCTTGCCGCCGGTGCTGCAGCAGCCGCAGCCGGAGGGATGGCGCAGGCGGCCGTAGCTTCCGCTGTCGCGCGACGTGCGCGGCGCATGCTGCGCCCGCTCGTTGGTGTCGTGCGCAAGCCGCTGCTCGGCGCTGCTGCAGGACAGGCGCGGCGCGTTCACGAACACCCGTTGCGATGCCGCATTGCACTGCGGACAGGCCGCGGGTTCGTTGCGCGCGGAAACACTGCGGATCGCGTCGAAGGCGCCGCAGCCCGTGCAGTCGTAGTCGTACGTTGGCATGACGTGGGGTCCGCTCACTTGTCCTGCGACAGCGGCAGGTCGACGCCGCCGGTGATCATCTTCTGCGGCCCGGCCGCCGTCGGATTGACGTCGAAGTCGAAGATCTCGGTGGGCAGCCAGAGCGTGGCGCAGGCGTTGGGCACGTCGACGACGCCGCTGATGTGGCCCTGCACCGGCGCGGTGCCGAGGATCGAATAGGCCTGGGCGCCGCTGTAGCCGAACTTCTTCAGGTACTCGATGGCGTTCAGGCAAGCCTGGCGGTACGCGATCGTCACGTCCAGGTAATGCTGCTTGCCCTGCTCGTCGACCGAGATGCCTTCGAAGATCAGGTAGTCCTTGTAGTTGGGGGTGATGGGGCTCGGCTTGAAGATCGGGTTCTTGATGCCGTACTTGGCCATGCCGCCCTTGATCAGGCTGACTTTCATGTGCACCCAGCCGGCCATTTCGATGGCGCCGCAGAAGGTGATCTCGCCGTCGCCCTGGCTGAAGTGCAGGTCACCGACCGACAGGCCGCCGCCCTCGACATACACCGGGAAGAACACCTTGGAGCCGCGCGACAAATCCTTGATGTCGCAGTTGCCGCCGTGCTCGCGCGGGGGCACGGTGCGCGCGCCTTCGGCCGCGGCCTTGCCGCGTTTGTCGCCGCCGAGCTTGCCCATGTGCGCGGTGCCGGGAGACGGCGGATTGGCGAGGCCGGGCACGCGGTTCGGGTCGGTGGCGATCAGCTCCGCTTCGCGCGTGTTCCA
>JAQGMT010000196.1 GCA_028292185.1 Ramlibacter sp.
CGGGATGCGGAAGGTGCGCCCGCCCAGCTCCACGCCGGCGTCGCATTCGGACCGGCTCTGCACGCGGCACTTGCGCGGCAGCAGCAGGACTTTGTCGTAGTCGAAGATTTCCATACCAAGCTCCTAAAGCTGTTTGTCGAACAGGTGAGCGCTTGGACTGGGCCCGGTGCTTCGCGCGGCTGCAAAAACCGGCCAAAGCAAACCGGGCCGCAAAATGCTTGGGCCCGGTGCCTGATTTTACCCTCTGCGAGGGCAATGTGCGCTCCAGGGCCTTTAAGCCTGCCGCAAGCCGGGCCGATGCGGTCTCACTGGCGCATGGGATATTGTCCAAAATAAAAAGATTGTCTAAAATTGCCCGATGGACATCGTTGCCGCCTCTCACGTCAAGCAAAACTTCGGTGAAGTGCTCGCCCGCGCGGCTCTCGGCCCCGTGGGCGTGGAGCGGCACCGCAGGCTGGTGGCCGCCATCGTTCCGCCCGGCTGGCTCGCGCGCGGCGAGGGGTTGGACGAACGCCGGGCCGCCCGGGCGGCGCAGCAGCAGCTGGAGTTGCAGCGGCTGCTGGCTCATCAGCAGCTGGGAATCCAGTTGCTGTGCGCGCCGCAGGCCCGGCAACGCAAGCGCATCGAGGCCGCGCTCGGCGAGGTCGACCGTTGGGAAGCCGGACAGTTGTGCAGCGCCGACTACATCCAGCGCTGGCGCTCATGGCTGCGTTTGCCCGTCAAGCAACTGGTCACGCGCATGTGCTCGGATGCGGCGGGATGGGGCAGCGCCATGCGCCAGAATTCCCCGTTCGCGCTGCCGCGTCCGTAAATCTCTGTGAACCTCGAAGCGCTTTTTCATCTGCTGCAGGCGGCGCGCGCGCTGTGCGGGCACAGTGAGTACGTGGTGGTCGGAAGCGTTTCGGTGCTGGGCATGGCGCAGGTGGCGGCCATCCCGGCGGACATGACGATGTCCATCGACGCGGACTGCTATACCGCGGGCGATCCGCCCCGCGTGTTCGATCTGCAGGCGCCGCTGGGCGAAGGCAGCGCCTATCACCGGCGGCATGGCATTTACCTCGACCCGGTTTCGCCCAAGCTGCCGACCTTGCCCGACGGCTGGGAGCAGCGGCTGATCCGGCTCGAACGCGAGGGCGTCACTGCCGCCTTCCTCGATCCCAACGATGCGGCCGTCTCGAAGCTGGCCCGGGGCGAACCGCGCGACCTTCGCTGGGTGCGGGCCGGCCTGAAGGCCGGCATCGTTTCGCTGCCGGTGGTGAAGCTGCGCATGCGCGGCACCGCATTCCTGGATGCCCGCGAAAAAGAGGCTGCGGTGCGCGCACTGGGGACCTTGGAGCGCGGAGCCTCGCGCAAGAGCATCTAACAGCGGCTTTGCGCGGCCGCGACCACACGGCCGCGCACGTCTTCGACCCAGCCCACCACGCGCAATCGATCCGGGTGGGCCCCTTTGGGAATGTCCATCGCCCGCGACTCGGACAGGCGCGTGCTTCGCTGGTTCGAGATTCCGATGGCGGCGTGCCATTCCAGCTGCAATGCGTTTCGCACGAGGTTGCGGGCCACCGGCGAACCGTCGCTGCCGGCCGGCAGCGTCTCCACCAGCAACAACCACGCGTGCCAGGGTCCGCCACTGCCGGGCTTGAGCTCGATCGACGCGCCCATATAGCCCTTGAACGCAGGGCCGTGCGCCACACGCAACTTGTGCTCGCCCGATGCGGCGGTCAGCCGGGAAGTGGCGGCCGTCGTTGGATCGGTCGGTCCCAGTTCCTTCAGCCGCGCCAGGGCCTCGCGGCTGGCGGCGACCGACAGCGGCGCGTCCTGGCCGGCGCGGCCGGGAACGATCCAATCCACTGCCAATTCGCCGGGCCGCAACGTGGCGGTGCCCGCATCGCGCCAGCAGGCCTCGCAATCGGCGCTGATGAACCGCTCGGCCAGCGCGGCCGGCCGCGGCACGCCGTCACTCGAACAGGCGGACTGCGCCGACGCGCCGCTGGCGCCCAAGCCGGCAATTAATGCCATCGCAAGCATGCGACGTGACACATTGTTCATGGCGTGGCCTGTTCGCGCTGTTTCTACAATGGCGTATGTTCCCAGAAGTCGATGCGGCGTCCCCGCTCCTTGCCAACCTCAACCCCGAGCAGCGCGCGGCGGTCACTCTCCCCAACGAACATGCGCTGATCCTGGCCGGCGCCGGCTCGGGCAAGACGCGCGTGCTCACCACGCGCATCGCCTGGTTGCTGTCCACGGGCCAGATCTCGCCCGGCGGGGTGATGGCGGTGACCTTCACCAACAAGGCGGCCAAGGAAATGATGACGCGCCTGCAGGCGATGTTGCCGGTGAACGTGCGCGGCATGTGGATCGGCACCTTCCATGGTTTGTGCAACCGCTTCCTGCGCGCGCATTACAAGCTGGCCAACCTGCCGCAGAGTTTTCAGATCCTGGACACGCAGGACCAGCTGTCCGCCATCAAGCGCCTGATGAAGCAGTTCAACGTGGACGACGAGCGTTTCCCGGCGAAGGAAACGCTGTGGTTCATGGCGGCGTGCAAGGAAGACGGGCTGCGCCCGAACGCGGTGGAAGTGCGCAGCGAGGAAGACCGCAAGAAGGTCGAGATCTACCAGCTGTACGAAGAACAGTGCCAGCGCGAAGGCGTGGTGGACTTCGGCGAGCTGATGCTGCGCAGCTTCGAGGTGCTGCGCGACAACGACCCGATCCGCGAGCACTACCAGCGGCGCTTCCGCCACATCCTGATCGACGAATTCCAGGACACCAACAAACTGCAGTACGCGTGGATCAAGATGTTCGCGCAGTCGCCCGACGGAACGCTGCAACCCAATTCGGTGTTTGCGGTGGGCGACGACGACCAGAGCATCTATGCATTCCGCGGGGCGCGCGTGGGCAACATGGCCGACTTCGTGCGCGAGTTCCACGTGCGGCACCAGATCAAGCTGGAGCAGAACTACCGCAGCCACAGCAACATCCTGGATTCAGCCAACCAGCTGATCGCCCACAACAAGACGCGCCTGGGCAAGAACCTGCGCACCGACCAGGGTCCGGGCGAGCCGGTGCGGGTGTACGAGGCGCCCACCGACCTGGCCGAAGCGCAATGGATGGTGGAAGAGATGCGCCACCTCGTGCGCGGAAATATGGCCCCCACGCTTGCGGCTGAAGCCGCTGCGCTGCCCCCCGAGGGGGCGGTCGCGCCTAGGGGCGGCCCGTCGGCGCTCAAGCCTGACGGCGGCTTCGAGCGAAAAGAGATCGCGGTACTCTATCGCAGCAATGCGCAGAGCCGGGTGATCGAGACGGCGCTGTTCAATGCCGCGGTGCCGTATCGCGTCTATGGCGGCTTGCGATTTTTCGAGCGGGCGGAAATCAAGCACGCGCTGGCTTACCTGCGCGTGCTGGAGAACCCGCACGACGACACCAGCTTCCTGCGCATCGTGAACTTCCCGCCGCGCGGCATCGGCGCGCGCAGCATCGAACAGTTGCAGGACGCCGCGCGGGTGGCAGGCTGCTCGCTGCACGACGCGGTGAGCGCGACCACCGGCAAGGCCGGCAGCAACCTCACGGCCTTCGTCGCCAAGATCGACGTCCTGCGCGAGCGCACAGCCGATCTCACCCTGCGCGAGACCATCGACCTGGTGCTGCAGGAGTCGGGGCTCGTCGCGCATTACAAGAGCGAGCGGGACGGCGGCGACCGGGTGGAGAACCTGGAGGAACTGGTCAACGCGGCGGAGAGTTTCGTCACGCAAGAGGGCTTCGGCCGCGACGCCGTGGCGCTGCCTGTGGATGAACTCGGCGGCATGTTGCGTCAGTCACCGGCCAGCCAGGGGCTCGATCCCAGCCTGCCCGAAGTGAACGAGCCGGCGCCGGATTACGTCCCGCCCGACGCCGAGACCGGCGAGACGCTGTCGCCGCTGGCCGCATTCCTGACGCACGCCGCGCTGGAGTCGGGCGACAACCAGGCGCAGGCCGGGCAGGATGCCATCCAGTTGATGACCGTGCATTCGGCCAAGGGGCTGGAGTTCGACTGCGTCTTCATCAGCGG